>NZ_NPDG01000096.1:0-14974 GCF_002272225.1 Bacillus sp. 7894-2 | reverse complement strand
ACTTATCCTCTTTTGGTTCCTCTGAGTCTTAAAGTGGGGGCTTACTGCCCGTTAGACATACAACAAAGCTGCAATGACTTAGTCTGTTCAAATTTAATAAGGAGGCTATTACTTGAACCCGGCATATATCTATCGGACCGTAAGATTTTTCTTTGTCATTGGAGTGGTGATCTTAAGTCTCTATGCTTTCTTATATTTATCCAAAGTGACTTATCCTTTTATTATCGGACTGGCTATTGCCTTTCTGATTAACCCCTTGGTTAATATAATGGAGGTTAAATGGAAAATACCAAGGGCTCTTGCAGTCCTCATTGCACTGATTCTTATCTTTGCCATTTTTGCCGGATTAATCACTTTACTGGTCGCAGAGATCGTATCAGGTGCGGATTATTTGGCAGAAGTAGTTCCGCAGCACCTCGATACCTTAATTGATTTTGTTGAGCAGTTCTTTGCAGGGCAAATCATCCCTCTTTATAACCAGCTGGCAAGTTTATTTAATAATCTGGGAACAGGACAGCAGGATACCATCATGACGAATATAGAAAACGTCGGGAAGCAATTTGGCTCTACACTGGGAGATTTTATCCAGGCGTTTTTCGAGAAAATCCCTAACATTCTTTCATGGTTTCCCAATGCTGCCACTGTCCTGATCTTCTCGCTGCTGGCCACTTTTTTTATCAGCAAGGATTGTCACAGGCTTTCAGGTATATTCAGCCGCATGCTGCCCAGCCGCGCAAAAAAAAGCGGCAGAACCGTATTTGCTGATCTGCAGAAGGCTTTATTTGGTTTCGTTAAGGCACAGGCTACTTTAGTATCTATTACTACTGTTATCATACTTATCGGGCTTCTGATTCTGCGTGTCGATTACGCCATCACAATAGCACTTGTGACTGGCCTTGTCGATATTATTCCCTATCTCGGAACAGGGCTGATTTTTGTGCCGTGGATTATATATGAGGCAATCGGCGGAGAAATGAGCAGGGCACTCGGGCTCGGCATTCTTTATATCATCGTTTTGGTCCAGCGCCAGATAATGGAGCCAAAGATTCTTTCATCAAGCATCGGGCTTGATCCTTTAGCTACCCTGATTGCTTTATTTGCCGGTTTTAAATTGATTGGTTTTCTGGGCTTAATTGCAGGCCCGGTTACTCTTGTACTCATCACTACTCTTCATAAAGCTGGGGTATTCAGGGATATCTGGATGTTTATAAAAGGCAATGAAGAAGCCGATTAGGATGAAAAATCTGTGCATCGCCATCAGTCAATATGATTATAATCCTCCATTAAAATTAACAAGCCGCTCCAGTATATCGGAGCGGCTATATATATAGCTATCTTTACCTGATTATCGTGATCGTTCCCTTGTTCATCCATTTTTTCAACCCTATATATAGGATGTTTTTAAGGACTTTTCTTGCAGAAGGAAGAAGCAAAGTAAATCCTAATGCATCTGTAATGAAACCGGGTGCCAGAAGCAGTGTACCCCCAATAAGGATGCAGGCCCCTTCAAGAATAGCGTCTCCAGGCATTTGCCCGTATCGCAGCTGTTCCTGGATTTTTCTGATTGTTTCAAGACCCTGCTTTTTAGCGAGATAAGCACCGAGAACACCTGTAAGCAGGATAATCGCAAGTGTAGGCCATAGCCCAATGGTATTGCCTGAAAGAAGTAAAACTCCAATTTCAGCAGCTGGAACGATTATCATCAGCAGGAGAATGTAGCGCATTAAGCCACCTCTATTTTGTTTAAGACTTACCATTATTATATCAAACAAGGCACTGAGAATATAACTATTTGTCCGGCAAAGTAAAAAAAGGAAGGGAGCACCCTTCCTTCTACAAATTCAAATTATAATACACTTGCGTGGCCGTTATAAATTACACCTCGCTGAGAGTCAACAGTGATTTCCTGCCCATCCATTAGAAGGCTTGTTGCATTTTCAACTCCTACAATGACAGGTATGCCAATATTAAGGCCGACAACAGCGGCATGGCTTGTAAGCCCGCCTTCTTCTGTAATAAGCGCACTGCATTTCTCAATCGCAGGCACCATTTCACGGTCTGAGCCGATAGTAACCAAAATAGAGCCTTCTGTTACCTTCGCTAATGCTTCCTCTGCATTTCTTGCTACAACGACTTTTCCAAAGGCTGATTTCCGACCGATTCCTTGTGCCTTAGCAAGAATGTCCCCCACTACATGAATTTTCATTAAGTTGGTGGTACCCGCTTCACCCACAGGAACTCCTGCTGTAATTACAACTAAATCTCCTGAAGCAACAATTCCGCTGTTCAAGCTTTCTTCAACGGCGATATCAAGCATATCGTCTGTGGTAGCCGCTTTTTGGCCAATTTGAGGGTATACACCCCATGTTAAAGATAAACGCCGAGACACATGATCATTAGAAGTAACGGCAATGATTGGTGCTTTAGGACGGTACTTGGAAATCATCCTAGCTGTATGGCCGCTTTCAGTTGGAGTGATAATTGCGTTGACATCCAGGTTTAGAGCTGTATGTGCCACTGATTCTCCGATGGCATCAGTAATGTTATGCTCATTATCTTTGCTGCGATTTGACAAAATCTCTTTATGATCTAATGCAGATTCCGCTCTTGATGCAATGTTGTGCATTGTCTGCACAGCTTCAACAGGATAAGAGCCCGCAGCTGTCTCACCGGATAACATGATCGCATCAGTACCATCAAAAATGGCATTTGCTACATCACTCGCTTCTGCGCGTGTAGGACGCGGGTTACGCTGCATGGAATCGAGCATTTGCGTTGCAGTAATGACTGGTTTTCCCTGTGCATTGCATTTTTTAATTAATTTCTTTTGTACGAGCGGCACCTCTTCAGCTGGAATTTCCACTCCAAGGTCTCCTCGCGCTACCATTAGTCCATCAGAAATTTCAAGAATTTCTTCAATATTATCTACACCTTCCTGATTTTCAATCTTAGGAATGATGTTGATATATGATGCATTGTGCTCTTCAAGCAGCTGTCTGATTTCCAAAACATCAGTTGCTCTGCGGACAAAAGAAGCGGCAATGAAATCGACGCCCTGTTCAATTCCAAAGATGATATCCTGTGCATCTTTCTCTGTTATGCCGGGAAGATTCACAGAAACACCTGGAACATTGACGCCTTTTTTATTTTTAAGTGTTCCGCTATTTAAAATTTTTGTGTGGATTTCACTGTTGGCCTTATCAATTTTTGTCACTTCCAGACCAATTAAACCGTCATCAAGCAATATTTTGCTTCCTGTGTCCACATCTTCAATAAGGCCTGCATATGTAACAGAAAACTTTTCTGCTGTTCCTTCAACCTCGTTCATGGAAATAATAATGTTTTCCCCAGCTCTAAGTTCAACCGCGCCATCCACCATATTATTTGTGCGGATTTCAGGTCCTTTAGTGTCTAAAAGGATGGCTACAGTCTTGCCAGTCTTTGCTGAAGCTTCACGGATATTCTGAATTCGCTGGCCATGTTCCACGAAATCACCATGGGAAAAATTTAACCGGGCAACATTCATTCCTGCTTCAATAAGCTGTGTTAACTTTTCAACACTTTCACTGGCAGGTCCAATAGTACAAACGATCTTCGTTTTACGCATTATAATTTACCTCCTGAATTAGTGCAGCTAGATTACCGGCACATGCGGCTTTCGGGAGCCGCGTGCGGGTTTATATGCGGCAAAATTAAATAGACAGCTCTTTCGAGAGTTTGTAGAGATCCAGGTCAAGTGTATGCTCTCTATCCAATATTTCAATTATATCATGGTCAACCAGTTTATTATTTTGAATTCCTACTGCACGTCCGCCTTTTCCTTCAAGAATAAGCTCTACTGCATATGCTCCAAGGCGGCTGGCCAGCACACGGTCGAATGCAGTTGGGGAACCGCCCCGCTGCATATGGCCAAGCACGGACACACGTGTATCAAAATTAGTTGTTTCTTTGATTTGCTTGGCAAATTCCACGCCGCTGCAGACTCCTTCTGCAACTACAATGATACTGTGCTTTTTGCCTCGTTCATGTCCCTTTTTAAGTCTCTCTGCAATTTCATCCATGCTATATCCTGCTTCAGGAATGAGGATTGTTTCCGCACCGCCTGCTAATCCAGCGCATAAAGCGATATCTCCTGCATCTCTTCCCATTACTTCAATGATGAATGTTCTTTCATGGGAAGTAGCTGTATCACGGATTTTATCGATTGCATCAATAACCGTATTTAAAGCTGTGTCAAATCCAATAGTATATTGCGTTCCCGGAATATCGTTATCAATGGTGCCGGGTACGCCCACACAAGGAAATCCATGCTCTGTCAAAGCTTTTGCTCCACGGTATGAACCATCCCCGCCAATTACGACAAGACCTTCTATGCCGTGCTTGTTCATTTGTTCGATGCCCTTTTGCTGGCCTTCTTTTGTTTTGAACTCTTCGCTTCTAGCCGATTGTAAGACAGTACCGCCGCGATGGATGATATCACCAACCGAACCGAGGTCAAGCTTCTTAATATTTCCTGACATCAAGCCGGAATATCCGCCATATACACCATATACTTCAATATTATGATAGATCGCTTTACGGACAACTGCACGTACAGCTGCATTCATGCCAGGAGAATCGCCGCCGCTTGTTAAAACTCCTATTTTTTTCATAATAATCACCCCGTATGTAATTTATATCACCATAAGAAAGCGTGTAATCTGCTGTGTTGTTTTATAACAGGCCTAAACATTATCTGCAGGCAGGCTCTTTATGTAAAGCAAAGCATATTTTGCTTATCTTATTATTGAACAAAACGCTATTGAATATTTCTAAAATACCATGAAGAAGGGAGCATCTCAACTTAATCAGACAATTTCAAAGATATACAGAATTGTCGGGATACTGAAAGCGTTTTATATAGAAGAAACTGCATATTTTCACTATAAGGAGGGTATTAATGTATGACTCTCTGCCAAAGATGACCTTCGCTCCTGCACCGCGAGTCATATAATAAAATAAAAAGCGTGCCCGAAAGCACGCTTTTATTTTACCCCAATAAATTCCTTTAAAAACGAATATTGGCCAATAGATTTGAACTTGTTGTACCGGTGATCGATCAGCTGGTCTTCAGTAAGATCCATCAGATCCTTCAATGATTGAGTAAGGACTTCTCCGATTTCCTCAGCCTGAACCTTGACATCTTTGTGGGCTCCGCCCTTTATCTCTTCAATAATCTCATCCACCACACCCAGTTCTTTTAAGTCCGGTGCAGTGATTCTCATGGATTCTGCAGCCTTTTTTGCCTGAGATGCATCTTTCCAGAGAATGGCTGCCGCTCCTTCTGGAGAAATAACGGAATATGTGGAGTTTTCGAGCATATGAATATGGTTTCCTACACCAAGAGCCAGAGCTCCGCCGCTTCCGCCTTCACCAATGACGATACAGATAACCGGGACTCTAAGGCTTGCCATTTCAAACAGGTTCTTGGCAATTGCCTCACTCTGTCCCCGTTCCTCTGCTGCTTTTCCAGGATAGGCACCCTTTGTATCAATGAAACAGATAATAGGCCTCCGGAATTTATCGGCCTGCTTCATAAGCCTTAATGCTTTGCGGTAGCCTTCAGGATGCGGCATGCCAAAATTCCTGCGGATATTCTCTTTTGTGTCTTTTCCACGCTGATGGCCGATGACAGTAACAGGAATCCCCTTAAACTTTGCGATACCGCCAACAATCGCCTCATCATCACCAAAAGCACGATCCCCGTGACACTCGAAAAAATCCTCAAAAAGGTGAGAGATATAATCCAGTGTAGTCGGCCTTGCGGGATGCCTTGCAATCTGCACACGATCCCACGGTTTCATATTTTCATATATATCGGCTTCTAATTTTTCCAAGCGCGCTTCCAGTTTCTCTATCTCAGAAGATAGGTCTACATCGGCTGTTTTGGTAAACTCTTTTAATTCAGCAATCTTTTTTTTCAGTTCCATTACCGGACGCTCAAATTCTAATTCTCCTGCCATTGGAAGTCACCTCCTGGTTGATGTATGGATAAAATAGCTGATATCTTGTCTTTTAACTCTGTTCTCGGAATTACTGCATCCAATTGACCGCATTTCAATAAGAATTCTGCTGTCTGGAAGTCTTCCGGCAATTCTTCACGGATCGTTTGTTCAATGATCCTCCGCCCCGCAAATCCAATCAAAGCACCAGGTTCTGCCAGATTATAGTCCCCTAGTGAAGCAAAGCTTGCAGACACACCGCCTGTTGTCGGATGAGTCATGATTGAAATAATAAGGCCTCCATTATCACTGAATCTTTTTAGTGCTACACTTGTCTTGGCCATTTGCATCAGGCTTAAGACGCCTTCCTGCATTCTTGCACCGCCTGAAGCGGTAAATATTATAAAAGGAACTCGCAATTCATCAGCTTTTTCAATGGCACGGGTAATTTTCTCTCCCACTACTGAACCCATGCTTCCCATTCTGAATGTGGAATCCATAACAGCTACTACAATCTTTTGACCATCTACAGTGCCTGTCCCAGTCACTACCGCTTCATTTATCTTTGTCTTTTCCCGATCCTTCTCCAGCTTTTCAATATAATCCGGGAAATTCAGAGGATTTTCTGAAATCATGTTCGCGTTAATTTCTTCAAAGCTATTAGCATCCAAAAAGCTTGCCAAGCGCTCTTTTGAATTCATGGTGTGGTGGTAATGACAATGGAAACACACTTTAAGATTCTTGACCAATTCTTTGGTATACATGATTTTCTTGCAGTTTGGACACTTTGTCATGATTCCTTCCGGCACATCCTGCTTTGCCGTTTCCGATGGAATGGTTGCATATTTCTTCTTCTTCGTCTTAGTAAAAATATCTTTAAGCAAGATGAAACCTCCCTGATAATCGCTGAATCATTTCCATTAATTTCATCAGTGGTCAGACCACTGATTTAAAAATGAATGCCTAACTTTTCTAGGCTTCATTTATGCTTGACTGATTATTTAAATATAGATGATATGAAAAATAAATTTTGCAAAAAATTGTCGTTAATCCTTCGACAAATTTCTTAAATTTCTATATACACGAATAACTTCGGAATCTTTTCTGGAAATCAAGGTATCAATCAGTTCCGCATATTGCTGCTTGGTTATCACCATTTTCTCTAAATCCAAAGAATTGTAATAATCTTTGAGAATGATCCAAATACGGAGGAAAAGATGGTTATCTGCAAGTGTGACGATTTCAAGAAAAAAGTCATCATCTGTGTAGTCTGCTTCTAGGGTCCATTTTTTGAACCTGAGAAGCCGATCTTCACCAGCCTTTTGAATTATTAGCCATAAACAATCAAGTTCGATCAGAAACTTGGTTTCTTTAACATCTCTTATAGATTTCTTATCCTGAAGAATGAAAGTGCTGAGCAGCTGTACGAGCTGATGCCCCCTAAAATCCCTCATAAAAGTCCCCTCGCCTCTCCTTGTCTCAATTAAGCCAAGAAGTTCAAGGGCTCTTAATGCTTCCCGAACGGAAGAGCGCCCGACACCCAGGCGCTCTGACAGCTCTCTTTCGGAAGGCAATCGATCTCCAGGCTTAAGGCCATCATGTTCAATCATGGTCCTAAGCTGTTTGACAATGCCGATATAAACCTTCGTGTTATTTTGAGGTGAATTCAATTATGGAATCACTCACCTTTTCCAATGACTGCAAGTTGCTTTGTTTTTTCCTTCACTTCTACAGGATCAACTTTAATGCGGGCAACGCCAGTCTCCATAGCTGCCTTTGCTACAGCAGCTGCAACTTCAGGTGCGACACGGGGATCGAATGGCCCCGGGATGACATAATCAGCATTCAATTCATCCTGATGCACAAGATTAGCAATGGCTTCTACAGCAGCCACTTTCATTTTTTCATTGATATGAGTTGCACGGACATCCAGTGCTCCGCGGAAAATTCCAGGGAAAGCCAGTACATTGTTTACCTGGTTTGGAAAATCAGATCTTCCGGTTCCAACCACCATTGCTCCAGCCGCTTTCGCTTCTTCAGGCATAATTTCAGGGGTTGGATTAGCCATGGCGAATATAATCGGATCCTGATTCATAGTGCCAATCATCTCAGCCGTCAGTGCTCCGGCAGCAGAAACCCCGATGAATACGTCAGCCCCTTTAATAACATCTGCAAGGCTTCCATTCGCATTCTCGCGATTCGTGTACTTTGCAACTTCATTTTTAATTTCATTCATACCCTGCGGGCGGCCTTCATAAATAGCACCTTTAGTGTCACACATAATGATATCGCGAACACCGTAGCTGTATAAAAGTTTAATAATGGCAATCCCGGCAGCACCGGCACCATTTGCGACTACCTTAATTTCATTCATTTTCTTCCCGGAAAGCTTCAGGGCATTTACTAGGCCTGCAACAGTTACAATGGCAGTCCCATGCTGATCATCATGAAAAACGGGAATGTTTGTTTCCTTCTTTAATCGCTCTTCTACATAAAAGCAATTGGGAGCAGCAATGTCTTCAAGGTTTACGCCTCCAAATGTAGGCTCGAGAAGTTTTACAGTCTCAACAATTTTATCTACGTCTGTCGTATTAAGGCAAATTGGAAATGCATCCACTCCTGCAAAACTTTTGAAAAGTACAGCTTTTCCTTCCATTACAGGCAGGGCAGCTTCCGGCCCGATATTTCCAAGTCCCAGCACTGCTGTTCCATCGGAAACAACCGCGACCATGTTGCCTTTCATCGTATATTCATAGACAGTTTCGGGCTTATCATAAATTTCCTTGCAGGGCTCAGCAACCCCCGGTGAGTAAGCAAGACTTAAGTCTTTGGCATTTCGCACCTGTACTTTAGATTTAGATTCCAATTTCCCTTTATTAGCTCTATGCATATGCAAAGCTTCTTCGCGTAAGGTCAAAATTTTCACTCCTCATATTCCGGATAGGATTATATATAAACATAGACATGACGAATACATGCTTTAAACCCTGCTGCAGTTCTGTTTCAGTATCAGAATAAACAGGGCTTTTCTTTCGCTCACAGTGGTCAGACCAGTTTATTTTTCTTCTTACAAATATACCATAATTGTTATTGTTGTAAAGGGTAATTACTTTAAAACGACGTTATTCCGGCCAAGCAGCTTCATAAGTAAATTCAGGAAATCCTCTGTCGGAGAGACCAGGTCCTCTTCACCCAGGCGAATGGTTTTTCGGGAGGTTTCATAATACAAAACCACTTGAACACTGCCTTCATTTTTCTTAAATAATTCTTTGAGCAAACGAAGATTTTCCGTTGTCTCCCGATCCTCAGTAATCCTTAAATACAATACGGGATCTTTATTTTGCATTTTTTCAATGGCTTCCTTCACATCATCGAGGTGCTGTACAATCAGCTGCTTTTTTCCGTCCCGTTCCTCAAGCTTCCCCTCCGCTAAGACGATGTTTCCCTGAGAGCAGAGCAAGGAAAACCGGTTAAACACCTTTGGAAACACAACTGCCTCCATATCTCCCGTCTGATCGCTCAAGGAAAGAAACGCCATTGGTTCGCCTTTTTTCGTACGGATTTTTTTCACTTCGGATAAGTAAGCAACTGTTTTTGGCTTTTTATCCGTATTTTCGAGTTCAGTCAGCGGATAGGCTTCCAGCAGGGAAAAATAGGATTCGTAAATTGAAACTGGATGATCTGATAAATACAGGCCGAGCACATCTTTTTCAAATCTCAGCTTGTCCTCTGAACGGATCGGATCTACTTCTGTATATTTAGGCTTAGGAAAAAATTCATCATCTTCAAAGAAATCAGCTTGATCATCTTCAGGCAAAACAAGCTGGGCATGCTCCGCGGCTACATCCAGGCTTGCCAGAAGCACAGCTCTATCTTCTCCAAATTCATCAAAGCTGCCTGAATGAACAAGCGATTCAAGGATCTTGCGATTTACCGCTTTTGTGGAAACCCTTATGCAAAAATCAAACAGATCTTCAAAGCGCTTGTTTTTTCTCGCCTGAAAAATATCTCTTAAAGCTACAGCACCGATTCCTTTTATAGCAGCCAGGCTATATCTGATAGAATTTTTCTCTGCCAGAAAGGAGTAGCCACTTTTATTAATGGAAGGCGGGCTGAGCGTTAAGCCCATCTGCCTCAGTTCTCCGATATATTGGGCAATCCTGCCTTCATTTCCGATAGCTGAAGTCAGCAGGGAAGCCATAAAGTGAAGAGGATAATGAGTTTTTAAATAAGCCAGCTGATAGGCTATGAAGCTATATGCAACAGCATGACTCCGGTTGAATCCATAATTTGCGAACCGGACGATTAAGTCATATATATCATGAGCGGTTTGCTCATGATAGCCTTTATTGACTGCTCCCCCAACAAAATGGACACGCTCACGGTCAAGCACTTCTTTTTGCTTCTTGCTGACCGCTCTCCGAAGCAAATCTGCTTCACCCAATGAAAATCCGGCCAGTTTTGCAGCGATTTGCATAATTTGTTCCTGATACACGATGACACCATACGTATTTTCAAGAATAGGCTTCAAGTCAGGATGAGGATATATGATTGGCTTCCTTCCGTGCTTCCTGTCAATAAAAAGAGGGATATTTTCCATTGGGCCTGGTCGATAAAGAGCATTGACAGCCACAATATCCTCAAACCGCGTTGGCTGAAGCCTTGTCAGGACACTGCGCATCCCATCAGATTCAAGCTGGAAAATACCTGTTGTATCTCCTCTTCCCAACAGACTGTATACATCCTCATCATCCAGGGGAATTTGTTTGATATCAATCTGTGTGCCTGTCTTTCTCTGTATAGAGCTTAAAATATTCTCAATTAATGTAAGGTTTCTAAGACCTAGAAAATCCATTTTTAAAAGGCCGACATCCTCGAGATGCTCCATAGAATATTGGGTCAAATAAACATTTTCATGCCCTTTTTGAATAGGAATGGCCTCCACAAGCGGATACTCACTGATGACAACCCCGGCAGCATGGGTCGATGTATGCCTTGGGAGTCCTTCCAGTTTGACAGCTGTTTCAAATAGTCTTCGATTTAAATCGGATTCCTGGGTAAATCTTCTTAAAGGCTCAGATTCTTTATAGGCCTCTTTGAGGGTGATGCCCAATTTGGAAGGTATTCTTTTTGAAAGCATGTCAAGCTCTTTAGGATTAAGCCCAAATGCCCTGCCGACATCCCGGAGTGCCGCTTTGGCAGCAAGGGTCCCAAATGTAAGAATTTGTGCCACATGCAGTTCTCCATATTTTTGGGATACATACCGGATTACCTCATCCCTTTTGTGATCCGGGAAATCAATATCAATATCAGGCATGGAGATTCTTTCCGGATTAAGGAACCGCTCAAATAGGAGCTGATGCTCAATGGGATCCACATCTGTTATATAGAGGACATAAGCAACCATTGAACCGGCTGCAGATCCCCGCCCCGGACCAGTTAAAATGCCATTTTCCCTCGAGAACTTCATAAAATCCCAAACAATTAGAAAGTAATCACTGAATTTCATGTTTCTGATTATGTTCAGCTCATACCGCAACCGTTTCTTATGCCCATCATCGCCATCCGGATACCTGTCAGCAAAGCCCTGCCAGCATACTTCTTCCAATAGCTCATCCGCACTCATGCCTCCTGCAGCAGGGTATTTAGGAAGATTCTGTTTATCCAGCTCAAGCATTACATTGCATTGCTCAGCAATCATAATCGTATTCTCTAAAGCATCCGGATACCCTGATAACAGTTCTGCCATTTCCCCGGATGACTTTAAGTAATACTCATTGCTCTTCAGCCGTTCTCTTTCTTCATCCTGCAGCTTTTCTCCATTTTTTATGGCCAGCAGGCATTCATGGGCAAAAGCTTCCTCTTTTTTTATGTAACAGACACCATTTGAAGCCGCCAGGCCAATCCCGGTTTCTTCTGAAAGCTTAACCAGAGAGCCATGGATTTTTTTTTCTTCCTGCAGACCGTGATCCTGTAATGCTAAGAAGAAAGAATTTTGCTCGAAAATACTGCTGAAAAGGTCAGCTGTTCTTTTTGCCTGGCTGTATTCATCTGCCATAAGAGATTGTTCGATCTCCCCATCCATGCCTGGAGTTAAAGCAAACAATCCTCCGGCATAGTGTTTAAGCCATTTAACAGGAATGCCTTCAGGCGATTTTGTCTGGACCGTGCTCGTGATTTTTAATAGATTCTGAAACCCCTGCCGGTTTTTAGCCAGGAGGACCAATGGATAAGCTTCGTCTTCAGATATCTCGCTTAGTACATCCACAGAGAGTCCCAGGATCGGCTTTATGGACTGCTTAAGACACTCTTTATAAAAGGCGACTGCCCCGTACATGACATTTCGGTCGGTCAGAGCCAGGGCAGGAAAGCTATTTTCCCTGGCGCTCGCCACAAGCTGCTCTATTCTTGCCGTGCTCGACAGCAGGCTATATGCGCTATATACATGAAGGTGAATAAATGACATGTTTCTCACACCCTTAATTTCTGCTATTTTCATTATAGAACGCCCGTTTCCAAAAAGAAAATATGTTCTCTTTTTAACAGCACCTAAAAAACATATTTTATTAAGTTTGTCCATATGATGAAGTATCAAGATAATTCTGGCAGGACCACTCCTGCAGCGAGGATGGATGATATGAATACCCAGCCCTTTTTCTCCACTTTAATTGAGAGCTATTTCATTGCGTTCGGTGTTTTAATTGGAGGTTCAATCATTGGCGGCATGGCTGCTTTTCTGACAGGCAAGCCTCCTTTAAATCAAATCTTCCAGATTTCCAATATGATTCGCATTTGGGCCATCATTGCAGCGATAGGGGGGACCTTTGATACAGTTTACAGCTTTGAAAGAGGCGTTATGGACGGCCAGACTAAGGATGTCTTCAAACAATTAATGCTGATTCTGTCTGCTCTCGGCGGGGCCCAGACCGGCGCCATGCTCATTAACTGGCTGACTCAGGAGAACATTTCGGCATGAGGATACCGCCTTACTACCGATTGCCATCCTGGCAGCGTTTTTTTGCAGGAATGGCCCTGGGAGGCATCATCAGCTGGTTTATTTTTTTATTTATCTTTGGGCAATGGCAGGAGAGATACAGCAAAGAAATCAAGCTTCAGCAGGATGCTATTTATGAATTGGAAAAAGATAAAGAAATCTGGCAAGAGGAATTCAAAAAATTAAATAAAGAAAACCAGAAAAAACTGACTGTCCAGGATATTTCCATTAAAATTGTCAACGGCGAAAAATATAAACTGGATTCCTTCAGTGTTTTCCAGCTGGAAGATAAAATAAAAGAGGATATCAGCATGATGATTGCCAAAGACATGGATACTGTATATAAAAGCAGTGAACTGATCAAGAAAATCATAGAGAATAAGTCACACCGCGTAAACGAAAAAAGATACCGGGTGGAAGTTAAAGAATTGGTGATTTATACCACTATCTCAATTGAATTGAATATAATGCTGGATTAATGCCCGGCTTTTTTGCCGGGCATCATATGTCAGCTGTCTATGCAGACAGCCTCAAGGTCTCTTACAACGGATTCCATCTCATCCCATGAATATATGGAAGCACCGGCAGCAAGAGGATGACCTCCGCCTTTATACTTCCTTGCAATTTCATTAATGATTGGACCCTTAGAACGGAACCGTACACGGATTTGATCGCTTTCCTCGATAAAGAAAACCCATGCTTTTATCCCCTTCACATCGCCAAGAGTGCTTACGAGCAGGGATGCTTTGGAAGGTACCGCCTTAAATTCTTCGAGCAATTCCTTTTTCAGGACCATTACAGCAGCTCCACTGGATTTCATCTCAAAATTCTGCAGTACATATCCCTTCAGTTTAACAATATTCGCATCCAGCTCGTACATCTTATCAAACAGTTCCGGACGTGAAAAATTATAACGGATCAGTTCACCTGCAAAGGCAAAAGTCTTTTCTGTTGTGCTAGGGTAAAGGAAACGGCCGGTGTCGCCAACTATTCCAGCAAATAAAAGCCTAGCCGCCTCATCAGACATTTTTAGTCCCTGTTCTTTGCCGAAAAGATAAAACTCATAAATCATTTCACTTGTAGAGCTTGCATCTGTATCCACCCACATTAAATCCCCATACGGATCCATATTAGGATGATGATCTATTTTAATCAGCTTGCTGCCCGTTCCATATCTGCCATCACATATCCGCTCTGCATTTGCTGTATCACAGACAATGACCAGCGCACCTTTATATGTGTCATCAGATATTACATCAAGCCTTCTCATATAATGAAGTGTTTCTTCTTCCTGCCCGACAGTAAAGATCGCTTTCTCCGGAAATGAAGCCTTAAGGATTTCAGCAAGGCCCCCCTGTGAACCATACGCATCCGGGTCCGGACGGACATGCCTATGAATAATGATTGTTTCATATTTTATTATTTCATCTAATATCTTCTGTTTCATGGCGCGCTCCTTTTATTCTGAATACTATATTTTTACCATACCACCATGAAAAGAAAAAGAAAACACTGCACGCTTATGGCATTTTTTTATTAATGCAGGTAGAATAATAAGAGATTGTCGAAACTTGGAGGTTATGAAATGCCTATTTTTGTTATCCTGATTATACTCTCTTTTTCTTTCTATATTTTCTACAAAGTAAAGTTCTTCAGAAGCAGACAGCCGGCTGAAAGACAATGGATATCAGCCAAGTCCAGAATTGCCCTCGGGTCATTTGTTGCCATATTTGGCCTTAACCAGCTGTTTTTATACGACACAACAACTGCTCTCATTGTGGCAATTGTGTTTATACTAATTGGCGGATTAAGCATTTGGGGCGGCATAAAAGCATACAAATTTTATACGCCCCATGCTGTGAAAGAAGCTGAAGCAGCAAGGAAGAATTAAAGATACCCGGACTTCCGGAAGAAGCCATGCAAAAAAGCCGTTCAATTTGAGCGGCTTTTTGTTTATTTGTATGAAAGTTAAACTTTGAACGTGGATGACTGTCTAGCT
>NZ_NPDG01000095.1:0-2610 GCF_002272225.1 Bacillus sp. 7894-2 | reverse complement strand
ACTTCCGCATTTCTTTTAATGCCTGTCAATCAGCTGGCACATCATCATCGCCTTGCCAACAAGGACACCTTCGTTAAAAACTTCAACATCCACTTTACCGAACTTCCGCCCTACTTCCAGGACTTTAGGATTGATTTCAAGCATGCTTTCAATCTGCACAGGTTTTATAAAGTAGACAGTCATATTTTCAACTACGAGATCTCCCTTTTTATAGCTTCTTAACACTCTGTTCGCCGCTTCCGATACAATGGTTGTAAAGACTCCATAGGAAATCGTTCCAAGGTGGTTGGTCATCTGCGGAGTAACCTCGCAGCGGTAGACGTCATCCCCTTTTGTTTTCCCCCTTGTCATAACCAGCTGGCTGGTGACAATATCGTCAATTGTTTCCCCCACCTGCGGCTGCCTTTGTATCATCTGTAAAGCCTTCAGAACATCCTGGCGGCTTACAATGCCTTCGAGTTTATTCCCTTCATCCACCACTGGAAGCAATTCAATTCCTTCCCACACCATCATATGCGAGGAAGAAGCAACACTCGTCTTTCCTCCAACTGTCATTGGGTTTTTAGTCATGATTTTTTCGATTAGCGTTTCCTTGTCATGTCCCATGATATCCTTGGAAGTAACTACTCCCTGCACCTTGAGGTTATTGTCGACAACCGGGAATCGGCTGTGGCCGGTTTCGCGATTATATGTCATCCAATCTGCAATTGTATCGGTTGTTTTCAGGAAGATCGCCTCTTGCAGAGGAGTGAGGATATCTTCAACAAGTACAATCTCTTTTTTAATCAGCTGGTCATAAATAGCTCGATTGATCATAGTCGCCACTGTGAAGGTATCATAACTGCTTGAGATCACAGGCATCTGCAAATCGTCAGCCAGTTTTTTGACATGGTCTTCTGTATCAAATCCCCCGGTAATTAATACCGCAGCGCCAGCCTTCAAAGCTAATTCGTGTGCCTGTGTCCGGTTTCCGACGATCAGCAGATTTCCGGCATCTGTGTATCTCATCATCGCTTCAAGCTTCATCGCGCCAATAACAAATTTATTCAAAGTTTTATGAAGGCCTGCTCTTCCACCGAGCACCTGGCCGTCAACGATATTAACAACTTCTGCAAAAGTAAGCTTCTCAATATTCTCTTTCTTTTTCCGCTCGATTCTTATGGTCCCAACACGTTCTATTGTACTGACATATCCCTTATTTTCAGCATCCTTAATCGCTCTGTATGCCGTACCTTCACTCACAGCGAGCGCCTTGGCGATCTGTCTGACAGATATCTTTTCTCCAATTGGCAGTTCATCAATATATTGTAATATTTGCTCATGCTTAGTAGCCAAGACTTTCACCCTCTACAAATTATTCCTTATTTTCATTATAAGGGTAAAGAGGCCTTGATACAATTGACTCCGGCAATCTTCATTACCTGCCTAAGGAGTGCGCCCGCTTCCTGTCTGCCAATTTGCGCACCTGCTTTCCCGAAACAGCCGCTTTTTTCGGTGCATAGAGCAATGCAGTCAGGTTTCCGGCAATGACAAAAAGCGCAAGGGCCAGCCAGCTGATGGCAAAGATCCCTTCCGTCCCTCCATTAAATACACCCATTTTTGGAGCTGCATAATAAAGCATCAAGCCGCAAAGCAGCAAGCATAGCAAATATCGGTTTTTGTTCAATTTTGCTTCCTCCTTTATCCTGTCCTCCCTAAAATGTATGCGGACAGGCCGGGATTTAGTTATAAAAAAACAAACGCAGCCTCCATCAGAAGCTGCGTTTTCATATTACAATTCGATTGATTCCCCTGCTTCGAGAACCTGCCCGACTCCACCTTCGAGCATGCTGATAAATTTATGTGGATCCTGCCTGATTGGCGGAAATGTGTTGAAGTGAATGGGAACAACCTTTTTGGCACCCAGGAGTTCTGCTGCGTATGCTGCATCATCAGGCCCCATTGTAAAATTGTCTCCAATCGGCAGAAATGCCAAATCGATCGGATGGCGATCGCCAATTAGCTTCATATCAGAGAAAAGTCCAGTATCCCCTGCATGATAAATGGTTTTTCCTTCTATTGTGATGAGCACACCTGCAGGCATTCCCAGGTAGATGATTTCCTGGTTTTCCGTCTCGAGGCCTGTTCCATGAAATGCAGGTGTCAGCTTCACTCTTCCAAAGTCAAAATTATATCCGCCGCCGATCGACATTCCATGCGTTCTTACTCCCTGCCACTCAAGATAGGTGGCAAGCTCAAAGTTGGCAATGACAAGAGAATCATTGCGCTTTGCCAGCTCAATCGTGTCCCCAAGATGGTCACCATGTCCATGGGTGACAATGATGACGTCCGGCTTCTGATCCTCAGCTTTTAGGTCTGTCAAACTATTTCCGGTAATAAAGGGGTCTATTAAAATGGTTTTTCCCTGTGATTCGATTTTTACTACTGAATGGCCATGAAATGATACTTTCAATTGGATGCTCCTCTCCTATTTTAAGCTATGTAAGTTACTTCAACGAAAAACAAGTTATTCCTGCTTTCTTTTAATATATACCCGAATTGGCAATCTTTAAAAAGTTTACAATATCTATGGTTAAAGGTATATTTCTGAAGTTAGATAACTGTCTAGCT
>NZ_NPDG01000094.1:0-16749 GCF_002272225.1 Bacillus sp. 7894-2 | reverse complement strand
TCGGGGGTGACCAAGGCGCTTGCGCTTTTCGATTTTAGTTGCTACTCTCAAAGTATCAATACATAAGGAGGTTCACTATGAATAACAGATTGCAGAAACTGTCACAGTGGATGAAGGAAAATGATATACAAGTCACTTTTGTCACATCACCGGATAATGTATTTTATTTAAGCGGCTTTTTAAGCGACCCTCATGAGCGCTTGCTTGGACTGGCTGTTTTCCAGGAAGAGGAGCCATTCCTCGTATGTCCGGCTATGGAAAAAGAAGATGCCAAGAATGCCGGCTGGAGCCATGAAATTATTGGGTACAGCGATATTCAAAATCCTTGGGAATTTATCCAGACATCCATACATAAAAGAATTGGAAAAATAAATAAAACAGCAATTGAAAAAGAGCATATGAATGTGGAGCGCTATGAATCAATTTCCGGCCTGTTCAGCGGTGCTTCATTCGTTTCGGCTGAAGCAAAGCTGCGTCAGCTTCGTATGGTTAAGGATGAAAAAGAATTGGAAATCCTCCGCGAAGCATGTGCACTGGCTGATTTTGCGATTGAAACAGGCTGTGCAGAGATTCAGGAAGGAAAAACGGAACTGGATGTTCTGGCTGCAGTAGAATATGCGTTAAAGAAAAAAGGCGTTAATGAAATGTCTTTTTCTACCATGGTTCTGACTGGGGCTAACGGAGCTTCACCTCATGGCACACCAGGAATGACGAAGATTCAAAAAGGGGATTTAGTCCTGTTTGACCTCGGAGTTGTCTGGAATGGCTATTGCTCAGATATTACAAGAACTGTAGCTTACGGTGATATCAATGATAAACAGAAAGAAATTTATGATACAGTCTTAAAAGCTCAGCTTGCAGCGGTGGAAGCGAGCAAGCCGGGAGTCACTTGCGCAGATATTGACCTGACAGCAAGAAATCTGATAGCAGAAGCCGGATACGGCGACTATTTCCCTCATCGATTAGGCCATGGGCTGGGTGTGAGCGTGCATGAGTACCCTTCATTAACAGAAACAAACCCGCTTTTGCTTGAAGAAGGTATGGTCTTCACCATCGAACCGGGTATCTATGTTCCAGGTGTGGCCGGAGTGAGGATTGAAGATGACCTTGCTGTAACAGCAGACGGAGTAGAAATTTTAACCAGATTCCCGAAAGAACTTCAAATTATAAAATAGAGAGTCGAACAATTCAGGCAGAAAATCCGGGGCTAGCAAGCTCCGGATTTTTTATATAATTTCTGGGCCTTAAGCTTTTCCTATTGCTGCTCCAATTGAGTTCTCGCATCTGAATAGTCAAGGCTATGGGCCTCAGCTACAGCCTTGTATGTCACGTAGCCATTTAATGTATTGATTCCCTTTAATAAAGCTTCATTATCCAGGCAAGCCTGTTTATAGCCTTTATTTGCTATTTGAACTGCATAAGGTACCGTCACGTTTGTCAGTGCCATAGTTGATGTTCTCGGAACTGCCCCCGGCATATTAGCTACCGCATAATGAACGACACCATGTTTTTCATATGTTGGATGGTCATGGGTAGTAATTCGATCAGTTGTTTCAAAAATCCCTCCCTGATCAATGGCAATATCCACGATAACAGAACCCGGGCTCATCGTTTTGATCATTTCCTCTGTCACAAGCTTAGGAGCTTTAGCACCCGGAATCAGTACTGCTCCAATAACGAGGTCTGACTCCTTAACAGCTTCAGCGATATTATAAGGATTTGAGATTAAAGTTGTTACTTCTCTTCCAAAGATATCATCAAGCTGCCGAAGGCGATCTGGATTCAAATCGATCATAGTCACCTTGGCACCAAGACCAATTGCCATTTTTGCCGCATTAGTCCCAGCTACACCGCCGCCGATTATTGTAACTTTCCCACGCTGTACACCCGGGACACCCGATAGGAGGATTCCTTTCCCGCCATGTATTTTTTCAAGGAACTGTGCGCCTACCTGAGCTGCCATCCTTCCCGCTACTTCACTCATTGGAGTCAATAGAGGCAAAGTCCGGTTGGGAAGCTGGACTGTTTCATAGGCTATGCCTGCAACCTTTTTATTTATTAAAGCATTAGTCAAATCAGGTTCAGCAGCCAAATGCAAATATGTAAAGAGAATTAACCCTTCCCGAAAATACACATATTCGCTCTGTATCGGCTCCTTTACCTTCATGACCATTTCCATGGCCCATGCCTCTTCTGCTGTCTGAACAATATGTGCGCCTGCACTCATATAGTCGCTGTCAGAAAAGCCCGATCCGATCCCGGCACCCGTTTCCATATAGACTTCATGGCCAAATTGGATAAGGTTCATAATACCGGCAGGAGTCATGGCAACCCTGTTTTCATTGTTTTTTACTTCCTTAGGAACTCCGATGCGCATTCTGCACACCTCCGTATTTTTAGTGATACCGCTATTAACTTTATATGGCTATTTTAGGGAAAAGTATACAATTCCTTTGCCTATTTTTCTCCTCCCAAACAATCATATAAAAAGCCCTCATGTATTTATGAGAGCTCGCTTTTCTTATTGCAGATTGCCTTCATTCCGTTCGTGAGCTTCCATGTCAAACTCGGCATTTGGCTGATCAATAACACCGCTGTTATACGCATTCATGATCTGTGCGCTAACCTCATTTGCACCCTGCTCATCAAAAAAATATCCGGATTCTGCTTTTGGCTCTCTCTTTTCCATCTTCATCTGCTCCTTTTCATAAAATTTTTATCAGCCTTACTATTGTTCGATTTTCTGTTACAGATATTCAGTTTTTATAGATGTATAATATAGGTAAAGGAGGAGATTCAAATGGGCATGAAGTATAAAAATATTTTAGTCGCTGTAGATGGTTCAACTGAAGCAGAATGGGCTTTTAAAAAGGCAATTGAAATTGCCAAGCGCAATAACGCTTCTCTGGTATTGGCACATATCATTGATACCCGCACGTTTGCCACTGTTGAAGCCTATGACCGCACGATTGCCGAAAGAGCTGACCGTTTCGCAACAGAATTAATGGAAAAATACAAAAGAACGGCTATGGATGCAGGCATCGAGAATGTAACATATGAAGTTGACTATGGTTCTCCTAAAGTGAAGGTTCCAAAGGATATTGCCAAAAAGCACAATGTTGACCTGATCATTTGCGGGGCAACAGGCATGAACGCGGTTGAACGTTTCATCATCGGCAGTGTATCTGAACATATTACCCGCTATGCCCGCTGTGATGTCCTCGTAGTCAGAACGGATAAAGAAGAAGAATAGAAAAAATGGCGCTGCATGCTGCAGCGCCATTTTTTTCATTATTTATTGGCAAACTCTTTACTGCTGACGTATTCCTTCGCTTTTTCAATCGCGAGGCTTACTTGTTTGAATCCTGTTCCGCCTGCACTATTTCTTCTTTTGACAGCTGTATATGGATCCAGTACTTCATAAATATCTTCTTCGAACAATGTATGAGCGTCCTTGAAATCATTTAGCGGTAAATCTCCAAGGAAGCATCCCTTTTGAACACAGACAAGGACCAGTTTCCCAACAATCTCATGTGCTTCTCTGAATGGAATGCCTTTATCAGAGAGATAATCCGCCAGTTCAGTAGCATTGGAAAAATCATTTTTAGTCGCTTTTTCCATCTGCCCGGTTTTAACCTTCATAGTGCGGATCATCCCCGCAAAGATTTTAAGTGAACCTGTGACTGTCTTTACAGTATCAAACATCCCTTCCTTATCTTCCTGCATATCTTTGTTATAGGCAAGGGGAAGACCTTTCAATACCGTCAAGAGACCCATGAGGTTTCCGTAGACACGTCCCGTTTTACCGCGTATGAGCTCCGCCATGTCGGGGTTCTTCTTCTGCGGCATGATGCTTGAGCCTGTTGCAAAGCTGTCATCGAGTTCAATGAATTGAAATTCCTGGCTTGACCAAAGGATGAATTCTTCACTTAAACGTGATAGATGCATCATCAGGATGGAGCTTGAAGACAGGAACTCCAAAATAAAGTCTCTGTCGCTGACAGCATCCAGGCTGTTCTCATAAATGCCTTCAAATCCGAGAAGCTCAGCCGTATACTCACGGTCAATCGGGAAAGTTGTGCCAGCCAGCGCCCCAGCCCCAAGAGGTGATACGTTAATTCTCTTTAAACTTTCAGTAAAGCGCTCTTTGTCTCTCTCAAGCATCCAGAAATATGCCATCAGATGGTGGCCGAAAGAGATCGGCTGTGCACGCTGCAGATGCGTATAGCCCGGCATGATGGTTTCCACATTATTTTCAGCCTGGATGATTAACTCCTCCTGCATTTCCTGAATCAATAAAACAATCTGCTCCACCTGCTTGGGCAGATATAAATGCATGTCTGTTGCCACCTGGTCATTTCTGCTTCTTGCTGTATGAAGTTTGCCGCCGACAGGTCCCGTCAGTTCAGTCAAATGGCTCTCGAGATTTAAATGAATATCTTCAAGCTTTACTGAGTAATCCAGCTCATCCCTGGCAGCTTTTTCTTTTAGCTGCTGAAGGCCTGTTTTGATTTTTTCTGCTTCTTTCTCAGTAATAATTCCTGTTTTAGAAAGCATGGAAACGTGGGCCATGCTTCCTTGGATATCTTCCATAACCAATTCCTGGTCAAACGAAATCGATGCTCCGAATTCATCTACCCATTCTTCAGCAGATTTTGTAAATCTGCCTCCCCATAGCTTTTTCACACTGTCACCTTCTTGCTGTTTTGAACAATGCTCTGCACTTTTGTCGGCAGCCCCCATAGCTTAATAAAGCCAACAGCCGCATTATGGTCAAATTCATCATCTGAAGTATAGGTTGCTAACTTTTCGTCGTATAGGGAAAAAGGAGATTTTCTTCCTTCAACAATTGCATGGCCTTTAAAGAGCTTTACTCTGACTGTTCCTGTTACAAATGTTTGTGTTTCTTTCAGGAAAGCCGTTAACGCATTGTTAAGCTGGGAGAACCACAATCCTTCATATATAAGCTCAGCCACTTTTTTCTCAATAACCGGTTTAAAGTGGGCCATTTCTTTTACCATCGTTAAGTCCTCAAGCTCTTTATGTGCTTTAAGAAGCGTCATCGCTCCCGGACACTCGTAAACTTCACGTGATTTGATGCCGACAAGGCGATTTTCCACATGGTCGATGCGCCCCACCCCATGCTTGCCTGAAATCTCATTCAGTTCGGCAATAAGCTCGGAAAGTTTCATACTATTGCCATTCAAGCTGACTGGCACACCCTTTTCAAAACCGATTTCAACCGTATCAGATGTATCAGGAGCTTTTTCAAGAGACACGGTAAGATCGTATGCATCTTCCGGAGGAGCAGCCCATGGATCTTCCAGAACTCCGCACTCATTGCTTCTGCCCCATAAGTTTTGATCAATGCTGTATGGAGAATCCAGGTTAATTGGGATAGGTATATTGTTTTGTTTTGCATATTCAATTTCTTCCTCACGTGACCAGCTCCATTCACGAACCGGAGCTAAAACCTGAAGATCAGGATTTAAAGCCTGAATTGCCACTTCAAATCGAACCTGGTCATTTCCTTTGCCGGTACATCCATGCGCTACTGCTACTGCACCTTCTTTTTCTGCTACTTCAACAAGCTTTTTGGCGATCAGAGGGCGTGAAAGTGCAGAAATCAATGGATACTTGTTTTCATATAAAGCATGTGCCTGAAGCGCAATTAATGCATATTCATTAGCAAATTCCTCTTTTGCATCAATCACATAGGATTGGACTGCTCCAACAGTTAAAGCTTTTTTCTGGATAAAGTTCAGATCTTTTCCTTCTCCAACGTCAAGGCAGCATGCAACAACAGCATAACCTTGATCCTGCAGCCATTTAACCGCAACTGATGTATCCAGACCGCCTGAGTATGCAAGAACAACTTTATTTTGTGACATTTATTTTTCCTCCTTAGATTATACGTATAAATATACAATGTAATTATATTTTTATTCATTTATTATTCTCTTACTTTAACAACCTTTTATTTAAAAATCAATACTTATTCTTAAAAATGTATAAAAATAAATACAATTATTCCAATAAAAAAAGGCAAAAGCCCTGTATTCAGCTTTTGCCTGCAGTATAGGTTAATGTTTTAATGCTTCATAAACCGCTGTAATTACACTTCCATATTGACTAATACTGTATGTGTCACCTTGAAACTTGTGCGGATCTTTTAATGGATCGATGACAGGAGAATGTTTTTTATTTGTCAGGAGAGCGATTGCTAAATTATTTTCTCTGTCTATCACCGTTACTGTTCCTGTCCAGCCGGTATGCCCAAATACTTCTTTCCCGGCATACTCGCTGAACATCCACTCCATACTTGAATCTCCGTTCAAACGCCACCCTAACCCATATGTAGGATTCATATCATAAGGTTTTACAAATTTATCAATTGTTTGTTTATCAAATAACTTTATATTTCCATAGCCCCCATCATTAAGCATCACCTGCATCAGTACAGCAAGATCTGAAGTCGTGGAAAAGAGACCTGCATGCCCGGATATTCCATCCATTGAATAAAAGGACTTCTCATCGTGAACCTCTCCCTGGAGAGTATAGGTGCGTATATTAGGAAATGAAATGACGCCATCCCTGGTGTTGCCGTGCAGTTCAGTTGCAGCGAAATCCTTTTCTTTAAATCCCTTGCGGAGAGGATTAAATAAAGTATGCTTTAACCCTAAAGGTTTATAGATATGATTCTCAGTATAACGGTCCAGCCTCTCTCCAGTAATTTTTTCAATAATAAATCCAAGCAGCATATAGTCAATATCACTGTAAACCTGTTTGGTGCCAGGTTCATACTGAAGGGGAGTTTTTAAAATCATGGAAAGTGTTTTACTGCGTTCCTGTGAATACAACTCTCCCGCCCTTTCAGGATTATGATAATGGACGCTTGAAGGAAACCCGGCTGTATGATGAAGCAAGTCGATGATCCGGATTTCACCTTTCCCTTTTATCTCATCGTCCGCTGAATCTTTAAATTCAGGAAAATAATGCTGAATTTTTTCTTCAAGATTGATCTTTCCTTCACTCACAAGATGCTGCAGTGAAAAATTAACGGCAAACATTTTCGTATTTGATGCTAAATCAAACATGGTTTTTGTTTTCATTTTCTGCGGGTGATTTAAAGGATCAGATTCATCAAAGACTTTGGCTGAACCATATGCAGAGTTTTTAACAATCTTGCCATCTTTAATAACGACTAAAGCAGCTCCTGGAAAACCATTTTCGATTTCCTCCTCGATAAGCTTATCAACCTCTTTGAGCTTTTTGGAAGAAAAGCCTGCATCCTCGGGGCGCTTTGCTTTTGACAAGGTTGGATATTCTAAAGCTTTTTTATGTTTAGATACTTGCTCTACTGGGCTGCTTCCTGTTCTGTCCAATTCTTCTCCCAGGGCTGCAGCGGGGTAAGGCAAAACCAAACCCAGCATTAGGCATAAAACTGTTAATTGCGCTAAAAATCTTTTCATATTCTCCTCCTCTTATTTATTTTAATATTCTTAATAGTCAATATGTTATTCGATATCCATTTAAGCTGTAAACCAATACCTTAGCCTTTCTATTAAATCAGTTCTTGTGAACCAAGTTCATTTATCTTCATATTAGTTCCATCGTAGTATCTGCAGAAAACGATTGAATACTAAAACATCCATGCACCGGAAACTTCTTTATAGTAAAATAAAAACAAGATGATTGTTTGGGGGATTCATAATGGAGGAGCATTTTTCGCATAATGGCCGTCTTGGCATTCCTATACCCGCCTTTGATCGGGATTGGGATGAATATTCACCAAAAACACAGCAGATGATCCTGTTTCAATGGGAAAAAATAAGAGGCAGGATTCCTGACCGCATTGCAGAGCTTGAAGCGGATATTAACAGGAAACAGGCTGAGCTTTCGGATGAAGGCAATTTCGAAAGATCATGCAGACTCAACAGTGAAATTTCAGAGCTCGCATCCGTCATTAATGATTTGTGGCTATGGTATCGAACGAATCAGGATATTACAGGAAAGATGCATTCATAAGAAAAACCTTTCCGCAGCGGAAAGGTTTTTGGCCCTTTATAAATCTTTTCTTAGTTCCCTGATGATATGCCCGAGTTCAGGCAGTATTAGCTTATTCATTGCCAGGCGGACTGCCCCGGATGATCCCGGTGTTGAGAAAACTGCTTTATTTTGCACGGTGCCTGCAGCAGCCCGTGAAAGCATGGCCGCAGACCCGATATCTTCAGTGTAGCTCAGCATCCTGAACAATTCACCGAATCCGTCGATTTCTTTATCAAATAATTCTCTAACCGTCTCGATCGTTACGTCCCGGAGAGCAATACCTGTGCCCCCATTTGTTAGAATAGCGTCAATGCCAGGATTTTCGCAGCCTTTTAATACGGCCTCACGAATTAGAGTTCCTTCATCCTTGACGATTTCATAGTCGGCAATAATATGTCCCGCCTCTTCGAGCAGCTGAATCATCAGCTTTCCGCTTTTATCCGTTTCTTCATCTCTCGTATCACTTACGGTAATCACTTTACATCTGACTTTTTTAGGCGCTTCCTTTTTATGCTCAAATGTACTCATATTGGCACCACCTTTGCTTGAAAATCATAGTTAACCTGAGTTTACTGCTGATCATTCTTTCTTTGCAGATATCTCATCTGATAATATTTATGGGCAAATTCTGTTACTTTTCTTGTCAGCTGGTAGTTGGTCCCTGCTCCAATGGCCATGCTGATAAAGGGAATTCCCTGAATTGATTTTCTCCGGAAAAAGTAAATAGCCATTCCTTTAAGAAGCTGCTTCATCGGCTGCTCAATCCAGCTGATATCAGTCAACTCTTCTTTTCCTTCATAAAAATAAAATTCCTCCTGGTTCTTCAGCTCGTTCATTAATTCTTCCCATGCACTGCTCTGCATCCTGGGCGGCAATGTGGCAGCGTGAAAAACCTTAAGAGAACTCATCATTTCGAATGGAGTATTGACTTCAAAGCCATAGGTCATGGCAATCAGCTGTACGGCACGCAGATTAATAACCGCCATAGCGGGAATATCAGCACCCAGCATGAGTGAGCTGCCCGAACCCGCAATACCGCCCTGTGCAAACGAATAAAGACGATGACGGGCAATCTGCTGTTGAGCTATGTATTGAAGCTGGTCGATATTCAATTGCTTCAGATCTTCAATCGTCTCTATATCAGAATGAAAAACACGGCCTGCCGTCAATATACGCTCTTTCGCATCCATTTGAAGCTGTGAACCCTGAATAAGCGCATGCAGATGAAACAGCCAGCTATCCATTGCTGAAAAAAATTGCTGCTGAACTTCTTCAGGCAATAGTGAAAAAGACCTTTCCAATGATTTATCATAAACCATCTCCAAGTCATTGGGCTCATAATTCAGCAGCTTGTTCTCCCACTCCTGAATTCCGGCCAAAACACTTTCTTCCCGTTCGTTCAATGGCATCGCAATTCCTCCCAAAACATTTTTCTTGGACTCAGTATAGCATAAGTTGGATGGGAAATTCTCCTTCCGGCTGATGGGCAATAATCAAATAAAAAAAGACAAGAGCGCTAAGCCCTTGCCTTGTTATCAATACTATTTTGCCAATCTCACAACATCACGCGCGATCATAACTTCCTCATTTGTCGGGATAATCATGACTTTAACTGGTGAATGAGGGTAGTTGATGAATGCTTCTTCACCGCGCACTTTGTTTAATGCAGGATCCCAGTATACGCCCATGAATTCCAGTCCCTGAAGAACACGTTCACGGATGACATCACTGTTTTCACCGATTCCGGCTGTAAAAATGATAGCATCTACGCCATACATGCGGGATGCATAGGATCCGATATATTTATGGATTCTATTTGCAAATACTTCAAGAGCCAATTCTGCTCTTTCATTTCCTTCAACAGCTTGAATTTCAATGTCGCGAAGATCGCTCGAGAAGCCGGAAACACCTAGCATACCGCTCTTTTTATTAAGGACATCAAGAACTTCATCTGCGTTCAAGCCTGTCTTTTCCATAATGAATGGAATAAGAGCAGGGTCCAGATTTCCTGATCGCGTACCCATTGTAACACCCGCTAATGGAGTGAATCCCATTGAAGTATCGATTGACTTTCCACCTTCAATAGCTGTAATGCTTGCTCCATTTCCTAAGTGACAGGAGATGAGGCGAAGCTGATCAAGCGGACGTCCAAGCATTTCTGCTGCACGCTCAGAAACATACTTATGGGAAGTTCCATGGAAGCCATACTTGCGAATGCCATATTTCTCATAATACTCATATGGCAAACTATATAGGAAAGAGCTTTCAGGCATCGTCTGATGGAACGCAGTATCGAATACTGCCACTGCAGGGACATTTGGAAGAACCTGCTGGAACGCCTTGATTCCTGTAATATTAGCCGGGTTGTGAAGAGGTGCAAGCTCAGATAGTTCATCAATTTTTGCAAGCACTTCGTCCGTAATAACAACTGAATCATTGAAAGCTTCACCGCCGTGAACAACACGATGTCCAATGCCTTCGATTTCATCAAGAGATTTAATGATCCCCAGAGTTGTTAATTTATCCAGAAGGATTTTAACTGCTATTGCATGATCTGGAATATCTGTTACTTCCTTGATTTTTTCGCCATTTACCGAAATATTGAAGACTGCGTTATCCAGCCCAATACGCTCGATTAAGCCTTTTGTAATAACTTCTTCACTCGGCATGTCAAATAATTGAAACTTTAATGATGAACTGCCGGCGTTAATTGCAATGATTTTTGCCATAAAGCTACCGCTCCTTTAGAATGTTCAAAGGGACTGATCTGTCACTTTAAACCAATACTTTTATATAACAATGTGTGATACGGCGATATAAAGTCATACAACTTTATTTTGTGCATCGGCCACAATTAATATCTCTCAATTTTCCATTTAAACACTGTATGCAAAACATTTCAAGAATCACCTTGCAATGATATCGTTTTCATGTTAAATTAAATATTTTCAGATACTTCCTTATATTTATTCATTTAAAAAGAAGCCGGCAAATACACAGCTTCTTTTTCGTTTATCCTTATTTACTTTCTTTAAACCAGACATCAATTTTCTTGAGGATTTTTTCTGCTTCTGCTGTTTTGGACAAGCTTGGCAAGTTGACCAGGAGCGCCTGCTTAGGGGGAGTGACTCCTTCCCCTTTCTTCTGAAGGATGAATATGCTTTTTGCCGCTTTTTCATTTTTGAACATAGTGAGCGGCAGCTGTATCAATCCTTGAATGTAGGCATTTTCCTTGATGAACTCATGAAGCTTAGGAGCCTGATCACTTTCGAACATTCCATTTGGAATGATAAAAAATAAATAGCCTCCAGATCTCACATGGTTCATGCTCTGCTCAATAAATAAGTGATGAGAATAGGAATGCCCCTCATCCGCTTTTAGCTTATACTCGGCCGAACGGATATCATTCGGATAATACCCGACAGGCAGATCACTTACTACGGCATCAGCGGATTCGATAAACAGCGGTTCGAGACTATCCTGGTTGAAGAATTGAATGGCGTGCTCCTGTAAATTGGCATTTATATAAGCAAGCTTGATCAATAAGTCATCAATCTCAATCCCAGTTGCCTCAATTACTTTACCGCTTTGGTGATTCATAACAGTGGTCAATAAATTTCCTGTTCCTACAGCAGGATCAAGCAGGCGGCAGCTTTTATCCTTAATGAACTTTTCCACAAGATACCCCATCAGCATTCCTACTGCATCAGGAGTCATCTGATGATTGGGCTGCACATTTTCCTTCATGCCTTTTAATATTGCAAGCTGAAAGGACTTTCTGATTTCTTCTTTTGTGCAGCTGCTTAAGTCAATGGATTCATAACTCTTCCTGAGCCTTTTAACTGTTAATTCACTGAGCTCATCCTGAAGAATACTTTCATGAAATAAATTCTCTCCTGTTTCAGCAAGAGCTTCTAAGTATGTACAATGCAGTTCTTCCTGCATAATTACAGCCGTTTCGTTTAAAATCGTAAATAAATCCTCAACCGGAGTTATTTTCACAGCATATTCCTCCCGTCCTTATTCTTTTTCCTATTTTAACGGGCTTTTGGTTCATTCACAAGTTTCGTGCTGAGGAATAAAAAAATTAAAGCTCCGGAACGAATCCGGAGCTTCCAATTTTCTATATTATTTCGCTTGTTTAGCTGCTTCCACTGCTGCTTCATAGTTTGGATGATCTGTTGCTTCACTGACATATTCCGCATATGTTACAGTGTCATTCGAATCGACAACAAAAACGGCACGGGCCAATAGGCGAAGTTCCTGGATGCCTACCCCATAAGCTTCTCCGAAAGACAGGTCGCGGTGATCAGAAACAGTTTGAACATTTTCAATGCCTGCTGCTGCACACCAGCGCTTTTGAGCAAACGGAAGATCTACGCTTACAGTAAGAATTTTTACATTATCAAGCTTGGAAGCTTCTTCATTAAAACGGCGTGTCTGTGCATCACAGACGCCCGTGTCGATAGAAGGCACTACACTTATAAGACGTACTTGCCCTTTTGAATCAGCAAGTGTAACTTCAGAAAGGTCATTTGCCAGCACCTTGAATTCAGGAGCTTTATCCCCTGCTTTAACTTCATTGCCCAGTAATGTTACAGGATTTCCTTTGAACGTAATAGATGCCATTTAAATCGTCCTCCTTAATCACTTATGTACAGTGTAAATCATATCTTTTCAGAATCTTTTTTGCAATTATTAAGGATGCATTCCAAGAAAAAAGTTAACTCTCCATAGGACAGTTAACTTCCTTCTCCTCTTAGATATCCAGATCCTGCTTATGTCCGTTGTACTCATCACTGTTTTCCTGCTGGTTCTGGCCTTGCTGGCTGCCGGAGCCACCGTCTTTCTTATTAAACATCTGCTGAATTTTATCGACTGCCTGCGGGGCAAGGTCAAGAATTTTCTCATACAAATGAGTGCTTTCATCAAGATGGACCATTTTTACCCCGTGAGAATTGACAATCAAAAAGGCGATTGGAGTGATGGAGACACCGCCTCCGCTCCCCCCTCCAAACGGGTGGCCCTTTTCCTCGCCTGATTGTCCATCAAGCATAAATTCGCTTCCTCCTGCTGCAAAGCCAAAGCCAACCTTTGAAACAGTTAAAATTACACTGCCATCAGGGGTTTCTACTGGATCCCCTATTATTGTGTTAACATCAATCATTTCTTTCAGGTTTTCCATGGCAGTTGTCATAAGCCCTTGAATAGGATGGTCAGACATTCATTGCTCCTCCTCTTTTAGACAGTTTTAGTACCATCATCAGATAAGGCAGAAAGCGGCTTTGTCCTGAAATCCGGCCGTCCGCCCTTCCAATATTTGATCAGTTTAATTCCTGCTAACATAGCATGCCCGAGACGAAAATGAATCATACATGAAATGGCTGTTTGTGAGACGGAAAATTGGAAATGGGGAGTGACGCTGATGCTGGGATGCGTTTTCAGTTTCATATAATGACTTATTAATCCAATAATGCTCCCTTTTATCGCCCAGAGAGCCCCGGTGATCATCCCCGTATGGGCCGCATCCCCAAGGCCAGCAAAAGTATGCCATTCAAGATTCCGGATTGTCACACGCTTGAGAAACTTACGTATTATTTTGTGGAGAGACACGATATGATTTATCATTGCTTTTGTATCATGCAAGCTATTAATAAGATCACCTGCGGAGTATTGCTTTGTATCTTTTTCAGGAGCATTTTCCTGTGGTCCTGCCGCCGTCTTTTCCTTAACAACGATAGTTGGCGAATTATCGTCTACTTTTATTAGAGGAACTTCTATTTTGTACCTGATCAGCCCGAACCAGGCTTTCAATTGGATTTTCAAATGATCATTATCGTTTCCATGGTAAAAATGAAAATATATCTTTAGTTTTGTTATCATAACTAGAATTAAAAGAAGTATGAGGGCAATTACGGCAATCAGGAGCCACTTCACTTTTTTCACACCCTTTCAGCTTTGTATTATGCCCAACTCAACAAAAATAAACCTGCCACCAGGCGGTGACAGGCTTCTATTTCTCCATTAAATGACTTGTTCATTTTGCCCTTCGTGAACAACAGAGGTATCTGCAAAAAGATCATGCAGCCCCTGTTTCTTAGGCAGGAAGGCTACAATGATATAGCCGATAAAAATGCTCACTGATATAAAACGGCCGATCCATTCACGGAACAAAATTGTGCCCCATGTCAGCTTTTCCCCTTTAAGATCTACTACTTTTAAACCAAATACCATTTTCCCGAGCGTCTGGCCAAAAAACTTTGTCATCAGCACAAAATAGGCGTAAAACGTAATGGCAGTTGCTATGGAAATCGGAGCAAACAAACTGCTTTCATGCAAAGGAATATCCAATGCTCTAAAAATTGGATTGATCAATATCCGGTCTACACTGCCAACCACAACCAAATCTAAAAGATAAGCCCAAAATCTCATCCAAAAACCAGCAAATCTGAGTGGTGATAAAGCTTTTTGAATGGGGAGGGTTTCTGCTTGTGTGACCGTTTCCTTACCAGACGGAGCTGCTTCATCAATGGGTGACTCAATCTCGCCTTCATCCTTACTTAAATCAGGACGAGGAAGCTCTCTTTCATTAGGATCATTTGAAGTCATCTTTTCTCCCCCTCCCTATTCAGCATAAAGATACATTAAACGCGGTGAGTTTGGCTGTGATAACAACTTCATCACGCCTGCCATTTCCAGGTCATCACCCATGATTTTTCGCGCTCCCATGCTGAACATGGAGCCGAACCCGAAATTCTCAGTATATTTTACAACCTGGGCACCATTTAATTTATGGTCTTTCTTCAACTGTTCAATGACATCATCGTCATAGCCAAAACCGTCAATCAGATTCAGTTCCTTCGCCTGACGCCCGTCATAAATGCGGCCGTCCGCAATTTCCTTCACTTGTGCCTCGGTTAATCCCCGGCCTTCCGAAATAACTTTAACAAATCCCTGATAGGAATTATTAATCATGGATTGAAGGATCTTTCTTTCCTCATCCGTCATCTCCCTGGTAGGGCTCATGATATCTTTATATGGACCGCTCTTAATCGTAACAAACTCCACACCATATTTTTCAGCAAGCCCCGCATAATTATAGCCCTGCATAATAACACCCAGCGAACCGGTCAATGTTTCGGGACTGGCAAAAATCTTGTCAGCAGGAGCGGATATATAGTAGCCCCCTGAGGCAGCCATTGATCCCATCGATATGTATACCGGCTTCTTTGTTTCTTTTTGGATTTCAGTAATCTTATCATGTATTTCGGCGCTTTCCACTACCCCTCCGCCTGGGGAATTAACCTTTATGACAATCGCCTTTACTGTACTGTCTTCTTTTACATAATCAAGATTATCCATGAATGCTTTGTGATTATAACCCGGACTTGCAAACAAAGAAGCTGCATCACCCGTATCCTGGATCACTCCATTTACGTCCAGCACAGCAATCTTTTTCTGTGCATTGCCCTCTTCAATGACTTCTTCCAAAAATGCTTCATTGCCTCCTGCAAATAGTTCATTTACCGAGCTTTCAATATCTGTAAATGCAAATGCAGTCACAAAATTCAGCACAACGGAAAATACAAACAATCCTGCTGCTATTCCCAGTGCAGCCCAACGTTTTCCATTCATTAAGAAATCCTCCTTTTAAAATGCCCTCTTCTAACATAATCAGCCGCCTTGTTAGACTGATTATGATTCCCAGAAAACCTGTTTGTCACATATTCTTCATACGTATAAAACTTTAAAAATGTTTCAAAAAAAGGTAAACTGAATTCAACAACCATAATCATAGCAAAATTTGAATTATTTGGGAAAGACTTTCTTACTGCTTGGAGGAATGAATATGCCTGAAAGACGCAATATATACTTCTATCACAAAAAAGATGAAGAAACGATGGGAAAAGTAGCTCCTCTTTACAGCCTGGCTGAGGAGCATGCCTTTACGATTGTCAATGACTTCAAAAAAGCCAATATCATTGTAAGCATAGGGGGAGACGGTACGTTTTTGCAGGCTGTCCGGAAAACCGGCTATAGAGATGACTGTCTGTATGCCGGAATTTCGACGACCGGAAGCCTTAGCCTGTACTGTGATTTCCATCTTGATGATACAGACAAGATGGTGGAGGCAATGACAAATGAACAAGTAGAGGTAAGGCGCTATCCAACTATTGATGTTACAGTTGATGACCAGACATCCTTTCAGTGCTTAAATGAATTCAGCATCCGCTCTGCCATAATTAAAACATTTGTAATCGATGTCTTTATCGATGATTTACATTTTGAAACGTTCCGCGGGGACGGAATGATTGTTGCCACTCCAACAGGAAGCACAGCTTATAATAAGTCAGTAAACGGAGCAGTTGTTGACCCGCTGCTGCCATGCATGCAGGTGAGCGAACTAGCTTCACTGAATAACAACCGCTATCGTACACTTGGATCCTCCTTTATTCTGAGCGGAGACCGGCAGCTGACCCTCAAAGTGGTTCAAGATGGCAATGACCATCCTACAATGGGAATGGACAATGAAGCCCTAAGCATTCAGCATGTCGAAAAAATTGATATAAAACTGAGCAGCAAAATCATCAAAACCGTAAAACTGAAAGACAATTCCTACTGGGAAAAAGTGAAGAGGACATTTTTATAAAAGGCTGTTTTCGCAAAGTTTTTTGCTATTTATATTAAATTTACTGAGTT
>NZ_NPDG01000093.1:0-25226 GCF_002272225.1 Bacillus sp. 7894-2 | reverse complement strand
CTTGATAAGCGAAAAACAACAATTTAAACGAAAAGAGCCTTATAAAAAAAAGAGTTTCGCATGTCTGTGCGAAACTCTTTTTTCTATATGCCAACACCTTTTCCGCGCTTTAGTTTAGTTTCCCAATGGGCAAAAAGCTTTGTCCTCGATACAGAGTAAATCGTTAAAGCCAGCCAGATAAACATAAAGGAAAGCATGTGAAGTTTTGTAAACTGCTCATGATAAACGAAAATCCCCAGAATCAGGGTAATTGTCGGTGCAATATACTGAAGGAAGCCAAGCATAGACATCGGTATCTTCTGAGCTCCTTTGGCAAAGTACAATAGCGGCACCGCTGTGGCTACACCTGCCCCGATAAGAAGCAAATCGGTGCTTAGCGAAACATGCAGAAAAGCCTGCTTATCATTCATAAAAAGCATAACCATATAAATAAATGCGATCGGAGTCACTACTAATGTTTCCAGCGTTAAGCCAACAGCCGAATCCACTTTTATAAGCTTTTTGGCCAGCCCGTAAAGCCCAAAGGATAAAGCGAGAACAATGGCTATCCAGGGGAACCGCCCATAGCTGAAAGTCAAAATCATCACTCCCGCAAACGCAATCCCAAAAGATACATACTGCGCTGGTGACAGCTTCTCTTTAAAAACCAGCATGCCCAGAATTACACTTACGAGCGGATTAATATAATAGCCGAGACTGGCCTCAATCATCTGATCGGTATTGACCGCCCAAATATATAAAAACCAGTTTGTGCTGATCAGAATGGAGGCAATCACAAGGGCGAAAAGCTGCTTCTTATTAGTTTTAAACCCTTTAAGTGTTGCAGCAAAGGCATTCCACTTTTTTGAGACCAGCAAAATAATCAGCATAAAGAAGAATGACCAAAAAATCCTGTTAGCCAAAATTTCATCTGCCTGCACGTGGTCCACTAACTTCCAATATACGGGCAAAATGCCCCATAAAAAGTAAGCAAACCCTGCATATAAAGCTCCCAATTGTACTTCATTATTTTTCATTTCATTTCCCCAGTTCTTTCTAGTATCGAAATATTTATATTATAAGTCTGCCAGAAAAATGTTTGCAATCATTTTTTCCTGCCAAAAAGTGAATGCCAGGCACCCATGCGATAGGCACCTGACATTTTCGTTTATCTCTCGTATACTATTTTTCCATCAATAACGGTTTTGTTTACGGTAACAGACGCAATTTGCCCTATTGGCATTTTAAAAATATCTTCATTTAAAATAGTGAAATCCGCCAGATACCCTTCTTTTATGACACCTCTGTCATTTTCATGGGAAGCAGCATATGCACTGCCTTTAGTGAATAAGCATACTGCTTCATACACAGATAATGCCTCACTTGGATAATAGACTGTGTTATGCGGGTCATCTATGTTTGTTCTTGTAACAGCTGCATGAATACCAAGGAAGGGATTGGCCGGCTCAATCGGTGCGTCAGATCCTCCTGCACAATGTACTCCTTCTTTCAGCAGTGTTTTCCATGCGTAGCAATACTCCATATTTTCTTCACCAATACGGTCGATCACCCAAGGAAAGTCGGAGGCAGTAAATCTCGGCTGGATATCAAGAATTAAAGGCAGCTTTTTAGCCCTTTCAATAAGCTCCTTGCGCAATATTTGAGCATGAATCAGTCTGTCTCGCCCCAGACCTTCTAACGGATGTTTTTCAATGGAATTTAATGCCATTTCAAATGCCAAATCTCCAATCGTATGGATGGCAACCGGCATTTCATGATTGCGGGCTTTCTCCACTAAGGCATCAAGCTGCTTCTGTGAGAAAATAGCAACTCCTGAAGTGGATGGATCATCTGCATAAGGATGGCTTAACAAAGCCGTCCTCCCCCCCAAAGCTCCATCGGCAAATATCTTCATAGCACCAAACTCTATATGTTTACTTCCCGCTAAAAATCCTCCGCCTGATTCCTTCATTTCATCAGCAACTTCATGATGAACCAGCAGATGTGCCCGGAAAGATAGACCCTCCTCCTCAATTACCTGCCTGAAGGCCTGATAGGTCTGGATGAACCCTCCATAATAATTAAGGTCCTCCGTATGCCCTCCTGTCAATCCAAGCTTATAGGCGTCATTAATGGCAGCGTGAAGCGCCTTCCTTAAATAGCCTTCTGAGACAGCAGGCATCACCTTGTACAATAGCTCTTGGGCCTGATCCTTCAAAAGTCCATTTAGTTTTCCAAGTTCATCTTTCTCAATTACTCCTCCTGGAGGACATTCAGTATCTTCAGTAATATTTGCTTTAGATAATCCAAGAGAATTGACTGCAAGAGCATGTCTGCACACACGTTTCAGCATGACAGGGTGATTGGGGACATATTGGTCCAGCTCAGAAGCATATATCGGCTCCGGCTGGTCCCATAAATTCTCATTCCAGCCTTCCCCAATGACCCATTCTCCCTCATCTATTGTCTCTGAAAATTGCTTAACAGCAAGAAGAACTTCCTGCTTTGACGTGTGCTCAGACAAATCGAGTCTTATCAGCCTTTCGCCATGCCCGATGAGGTGCATATGGCTATCCACAAATCCCGGAAGCATGGTGCTCCCCTCCAGATCAATCTCCTTTTGAATCTCTTCTTTATACTTATCCCTTAAATCTCCCAAGGCTCCAATTTCAATAATTTGGCTGCCTACTGTAAAAACGGCCTCTATCTGATGGCCTTCCTGCTGAAGGGTATATATCGGCCCCCCGTGCCATAGCGTTCCCATATAATCTTTTCTCCTTTAATAAGTAAAAGTTCACATTTACCATAGTATAACAAAAATACAGGCGGAAATCCGCCTGTATTTTTCAAAGCATTCAGTTTTGAGCTGAAGCAGTTTCCGCTTCTTTTTTCCGCAATTCCACACGCATTATTTTTCCTGACGTCGTTTTTGGCAGCTCAGATAAAAATTCAATTTTCCGAGGATATTTATAAGGAGCTGTCAGCTCTTTTACATGCTCCTGGAGCTCTGAAACAAGGTTAGGGTTATTCTGATCGACACCCTCCCTTAAAACAACAAATGCTTTAACGATCGATCCGCGCACTTCATCAGGACTTCCTACAACTGCACATTCGGCTACATATGGGTGCTTTACGAGTGCGTCTTCCACCTCGAATGGTCCAATCGTATAGCCAGAGCTGATAATAATATCATCACCGCGGCCTTCAAACCAGAAATAGCCATCTTCATCCTTCTTTGCCTTATCTCCGGTAATATAGTAATCACCCCGGAATTGCATAGCAGTTCTTTCCGGGTCTTTATAATAATTTTTAAAGAGTGCAGGAGTTTCTACATGGACAGCAATATCTCCTGTCTCACCTACAGCACATACTTCACCGTGTTCATTTACTATTTCGACTCTGTTGCCTGGAGTCGGTTTTCCCATTGAGCCTGCTTTTAGCTCCATATCCTTTGTAATGCCGACAAGCAGGGTATTTTCAGTCTGTCCATACCCATCACGGACATTTACGTTAAAATGCTTTTTAAATGTATCAATCACTTCCCGGTTTAGCGGTTCACCCGCCGAAACAGCACTATGAAGGGCCGGAAGCTTGTATTCATGAATATTGTCAGCCTTTGCCATCAGCCTGTATTCAGTCGGCGTGCAGCAAAGGACATTAACCTGATTATCCTCTAATAGCTGCAAATATTTTTTCGGTTCAAACTTTCCATTGTAGACAACTCCCGTGGCACCAGAACCCAGAACGGAAAGGAACGGGCTCCAAATCCACTTTTGCCAGCCGGGACCTGCCGTTGCCCATACTGTATCACCTTCGTTAATGCATAACCAGTTAGGTGCTGCTGTTTTTAGGTGAGCAAATGCCCAGCCATGTGTATGTACGACGCCTTTAGGATTTCCTGTTGTTCCTGATGTATAGGAAAGGAATGCCATGTCATCCCTGGAGGTATCAGCCAATGATAGTTCCGGTGAAGCCTCTTTCATTTCCTCGTCCAGACCAATCCATCCATCTGCGTTCCCGCCTATCACAAATTTCGGCAGGGCTTCTGCTTCCTTAATACCTTTAAATTGGTCAACATAAGGATAATAACTTACGATCGCTTTAACATCACCATGATTAATGCGGTATTGCAGATCTTTCGAACGAAGCATTTCAGAACTTGGTATAACAACAATTCCCGCTTTTAGTGATGCAATGTAAACCTGATACGCTTCTATCAGTCTTGGAACAATGATAAGAATAACATCCCCTTTATTCAAACCATTTTCTAAGAAAACGTTTCCAATTCGGTTCGCATTGTGAATCAGATCACTGTATGTAATCTCTTTTTTTTCTCCATGCTCGTTTTCCCACTTAATTGCAAGTTTGTCCTTATCCCCGGCAAACCGCTCCATTTCTGATACGAGGTTGTACTTTTCCGGTGCGATTAAGTCTTCGCGTTTCATCAAATCTCCCCCTGACCATTTCATTTGCTGCTGCAAGAACATGGATGCTTGTTCTATAGAATTATTATACTAAATTATTATAAAATTTAAAATTATTTATTATTTAAAAAGTTTTTTGCACATAAATAAGGAGCAGGAATGATTCCTGCTCCTTGTAGCCATATTATTTAATTATCTTTGGAAACCGCCTAATTGCTGTTCAGCCATTTGAACTAAACGCTTAGTGATTTCTCCACCTACAGAACCGTTAGCGCGAGAAGTAGTTTCAGCACCAAGGTTTACACCGAATTCAGTAGCGATTTCGTACTTCATTTGGTCAAGAGCTTGTTGTACTCCAGGAACTAGAAGCTGGTTTGAGCTGTTGTTGTTTGCCATGTGATTTTCACCTCCTTGTGAGTATAGAATGTGTAGAATCACATGGCCATATACACAAATTAATTGGTAATTGTTGTATTATTTTTCAGCCTGTATTTATCTCAAAATAATTCCCCAAAAGAGTCTTCATTGCGCGATTTGGGTTTGATAACCAGCTTTTCGGTGCCTTCGACTGCTTTTGCGATTAGAGGTTCGAAATCAACAAAGCTTTCAAAGCGGCGGACTTTGTCTCGTTTTGGTTTTGTTTTGGGTGATGATGGAACGAAAACGGTACAGCAATCTTCAAAAGGCCTGATCGATATATCGTGCGTATCGATGGTTTGGGCAATGTCGATGATATCCGTTTTATCCATTGTGATCAGCGGCCGCAGAATAGGTGTTGTCGTGACATCGTTAATGGCAAACATGCTTTCAAGCGTCTGGCTTGCTACCTGTCCAAGGCTTTCCCCGGTGATAATGGCCAGGCCATCGTTTTTATCACGGATTTCATCAGTGATCCGGAGCATTAATCGTCTTGTTGTTGTCATCGTATAATTAGCCGGAACCTGCTGATGGATCAGCTGCTGGATTTCTGTAAATGGGACAATATGGAGAACAACGGATCCAGCAATATTCGCAAGTTTTTCTGTTAAATCAATTACTTTTTGCTTTGCACGCTCACTCGTGAAAGGCGGGCTGTGAAAATGGACAGCTTCAATTTCCAATCCTCTCTTCATGGATAAGTAACCTGCTACCGGGCTGTCAATTCCTCCGGAAAGCATAAGCATGGCTTTACCGCTCGAGCCTGCAGGAAGTCCGCCGGCTCCCTCAATGGTTTCGCATGATAAGTAAGCCGCTTCTTCGCGAACTTCAATCTGCAGATTGATATCCGGTTTTTTTACATTCACTTGTAGATTCGGCACATTTTTCAACAGGTGTCCGCCAAATTCATGATTAAGATCGTCAGTATTTAAAGGGAAGCTTTTATCGGCTCTCTTAGCCGTAATCTTGAAAGTCTTTCCTTCTTCAAAATGTTTTAAAAATAACGCCAATGCTGCAGCTTTCATTTCTTCGATATCTTTATTGACTTTCACAGCAGGACTGAAGGACTGAATGCCAAAAATCCCTTTAAGGCGATCAGTAACATCTCTGCCATCTGCACCATTCAAAACAACGTACATTCGGTCTCTTGTTGATTCTATCTTGATGCCGGAAAATTCATTCAGCACATTGTAAATGCTTCTTCTTAGTTTATCGACAAACATATTGCGGTTTCTGCCTTTTGTGGAGATTTCTCCATATCGTATAAGTATACGGTCATAATTTATCATGATTTCATAACCTTTCTTAGCCTATTAACGGTCTCTTTAACCGCCTGTATAAAAATTTCTGCCTCTTCCTTCGTATTATCATAAGACAAACTGACCCGGACTGCACTTTTTGCATCCTTTTCAGGGATTCCCATAGCCATCAGGGTACTGCTGGCAGCAGATTTCTTCGAAGAGCAGGCACTTGTAGTGGAAATAAAAATTCCGCGCTCTTCTAAAGCGTGGACAAATACCTCCGCTTTGAATCCTTTTATGGAGAAATTGACGATGTGGGGAGCAGAATTATTTTCAGGGGTATGAACTGTAATCCCCTCAATTCTTCCCGCCTCCTCCATAAGATAGGTTTTGATGGATTTAAGCTTGCTTAAGTGCTTATCCTTATTATTCATCGTAAGCCTTAGTGCCTTTGCCATTGCTACAATGCCAGCTACGTTTTCCGTGCCGCTTCTCATTTTCCATTCCTGATTGCCCCCGGAGAGCAACGGCGAAAGACGAAGTCCATCACGAATGAACAAAACCCCATTCCCCTTCAAACCGTGAAATTTATGAGCCGAAATCGTACACAGATCCACCTGGGCCTGATAAAGGTCTAGGGGCACCTTGCCGATTCCCTGAACATTGTCTACATGAAATATGACCCGCGCATGCTTTTTCAGCATCTCTCCTATTTCATTAATTGGCTGAATGGAACCAATTTCATTATTTACGTGCATAACAGAGACTAAAACAGTTTCAGGTGTAATTTCCTTTTCAATGTCTTCAGCATGGACAATACCCATACTATCCGGTTCAATTACGGTTATTCGATAGCCCAATTCCTTCAGCTGATCAGCAGTTTCCCTTACAGAAGCATGCTCCAGCCCGGTGGTGATAATATGGGTCCCTCTTTTTCTATGCATTAATGCAGTTCCTTTTATAGCAAGATTATTGCTCTCTGTCCCTCCGGATGTGAAAAACACTTCATTGCTCTTAACATTCAGCAATTGGGAAATTTGCTCACGCGCCTGCATGAGCAGCCTCTCTGCCTTACCTCCAAATTCGTGCAGGGAAGAGGGATTCCCAAAGTATTCTGAAGAAACCTTCATAAAAGAATCAAGCGCTTCTTTATATGGTTTAGTTGTTGCACTGTTATCTAAATATATCACGGTCTTCTCCTTTCCGTTCCGATAACCCTTTAGCCAACTTTAAATCTTATCATAACCAATGAAGAATGGAAATTGTAATTGAAGCATTAGATTCAAATATTCAAATCTATACTATTTAAATTAATCAAGGTTGAGCAGTTTAACCAAATGAATGGATTAAATCTTACGTGGAGAGGCTGATATTATTGTAATTTGAGCAAAGCACATTTCGAATTTACTATTACAAATTACTAAATATTAAGACTTCGTATTTTTTCGACATTTTTTTTAGTTCTTATGCTAATATGAAAATGTTCTAAACATTATGATATAGAACTCTTTCAGGAGGATATATATGGAGAATAAAACACTGTCAACCAAACAAATTCTCGCCGTCGGACTCATGTTATTTGCTCTATTCTTTGGGGCAGGAAATATGATTTTCCCTCCCTTCCTGGGACAAGCTGCCGGCACAAGTGTATGGACTGCTATTATTGGATTTTTAATTACAGGGGTTGGATTGCCGCTTCTAGGTATTATTGCCATTGCCAGAAATGGGGATCTGCAAACAATTGCAAGCCGCGTACACCCTTTATACGGAATGATTTTTACTATTATTATGTACTTAGCCATTGGACCATTTTTTGGAATCCCGCGTACCGGGACAGTTGCTTATGAAATTGGGGTTACTCCGTTCTTATCTGAAACCGCTTCCAATAGTCCTTTTTCGTTATTGGTTTATACCATTGCCTTTTTTGGCATCACAGCCTGGCTTTCTCTCAATCCATCGAAATTAGTGGATAGAATCGGCAATATTTTTACACCTGCCTTGCTCATTATCCTTGCTGTTCTGGTTATAAAAAGCATCATTACTCCTATGGGCGAATTGCAGGCGCCAGTGGGGGCATATGCAGAGGGGCCGTTCTTTAAAGGCTTCATTGAAGGCTACCTGACAATGGATACAATTGCAGCACTGGTATTCGGAATTATCGTTATCAGCTCCATACAGGGCATGGGTGTAACAAATAAACATTCCCTTATGAAAATTTGCATTACTGCCGGACTGATAGCAGCTGCCGGTCTAGCGGCAGTATATTTATCTCTTGCATACATCGGTGCAACAAGTACAGATGCTATAGGTGAATTCGATAATGGCGGCGCTATCCTATCTGCTGCTTCTCATTATCTATTTGGAGCTGCGGGAGCAGTTATCCTTGGGCTGGCCATAACGGTAGCGTGCCTGACAACCTCAATCGGACTCGTTTCCGCTTGTGCGCAGTACTTTCATAAATTGCTTCCAAAAATATCCTATAAAACCATTGTAATCATTCTTTCACTGTTCAGTATGGTGGTTGCAAACATTGGTTTAACTCAGTTGATTCAACTTTCATTGCCAATTTTGATCATCATTTATCCTCTGGCCATCGTGCTGATACTTCTATCGTTTATGCACAATGCCTTTAATGGCTACTCAGTGGTATATATTGGGGCATTAATACCAACAGGATTAATTAGTTTTGTGGATGGCTTGAAAACAGCTGGAATGGACGTATCCTATATTACAGACTCACTTCAATTCCTCCCATTCTTTGCTGAGGGTATCGGCTGGATTGTGCCTGCCATTGCCGGAGCTGTTATAGGCTACTTTCTGGCAATTGCTGTTGGGGAGCCGAAAAAAACAATTGCTGGCAACGAATAATTAAGAAGCTCCATGCGCCCGCTTATCGGTGCATGGAGCCGGATAGATTCCTTTTAAAAAAACAGATCCATAATCGGATCTGTTTTTTATTGTTCAGTTATTAATTCTTCAATTCTCTTGATCGCACCCGGCTCGACTTCTTCAATTGAAGAGGCAGCCTGCTCCAATGCTTTTTTATATTCATAGCTTCTGAATGAGACCTCTGCTTCCCTTAATCCATTATCAATAGATGGATAACTGCTTCTGTATCGGTTGCCATATTGGATGACCTTCTCAGCTAGAAGAATCGTCTCAATCATATCACTCACAGAATCAGCAGCCTTATCAACAGTCAGCACCGCAACTTCAAGATATTGCTGGACCGAAGGAATGTTCAATGGTTTTTCATCGAGCTTAGCCAGTACATTATCTATGCTTTCTTTCGCATCCTGTATCAAATATTTATATTCCTGAGAAACTCCAGGCACGTTATTTTTGGATATAAGCCTTATTGTTTCTGCCACTTTCTTGCTTAATTCTTTTACTTTTTCCCTTGCAGACATTTCGTCTTTTCGTAAGGCCTGAAGCTTTTCGGCAAAAGCTGTCTGCTCATCTGAAATCTCCTCAATGTGTTCCTTGACTTCCGCCAGTTCTTCTCTCAGAAGTGTATGGGGAGTATTTTGGCTGTTAATCTTATGCTCCAGCACTTCGAATTTTTTGAACAGCTGGTTTATTTTTTTCTCCAGGTGGATTTGAATTTCAAGATCCTTTTCCGGAACATGATAGCTATTCCGGACAGCCGCTATCTCTGTCTTTAGCTTATTGTTCATATCACGGTTATTATAAAGCATGGTTCTTGTTGCTTCATCCTGCTGGCTTAAGTAATGTCTGGCATGTACTTCCTTTTCGAGCAGATCGTACAGATGTTCCATATTATCTTTGATCTCTTCGACTCCTGTTTGAACTTCTTCGATTTGTGCCTGATCAATGGAGCCTGCGTATACATTTACTTGTTCTTCAAGCCTCTCAATTTCTTTATCTATCTGCAGGTGATCAAGCAGATATCCCTGCTCCAGCATTTCCTTGTAGCCGTCTCTTAACTCTTCCAGCTCGGAAGGGATCTTGGATTGACAGTCAACCATCAAACTTGGTATAGCTTCCATTTTGGCTTGAGAATCCTCAATCAGAGCTTTAATTACAAGAAGGGTTTCACGAGCTTCAAGGTAATTGCCCTTTTCAGTTTTGTCATCGAATTCTTCAAATTTGGAGAATGCTTCATCCAGCTGTTCTTCAAGAATTTTCTCAGATTTGCCGAATGTATGGCGGTGTGCAAGGAGAGACTTTTTGCATTGGCGGTACATATCTTTCAATTCTTCAATTTCCGCTCTATTTTTCTCTTCACTGCCTACCAGTTCATTCAATTCAGCAAGCAGGTTTTTGATGTTTTCTTCTATCTCGGTTAATCTTTTTTCTATTCTCTGCTGAATTTCCTGGGAATTCTTAAAACGGTATTTATCTATGCTCTCTTCAGCATCAAATAACAATTCTTCCACATCCGGAAGCTGCGATGTAACTATTTCATCCCATTCATTTCTCCAGCGTTCAAATAATTCCTCTGTCTGCCCCGTCATATTCAGCTTTTTCACTCTAGACATTTCATCTAGAACTGGGCGGTCCGTTATGTCCATTTTCCAAGTTTCCAGCCTGTCAATTTCTTTGTAATGTTTTTTCTTTAAAAAATATCCGGTGAGATATAGGCATAAAAGAATGACTATAGCTCCAATTATGTATTCCATTTTAAAGCCCCCTGTTCTGTTCCCGAGCCAGTATGTATATGTAAAGTTTATATTTAATAGTGTGAGGCGTTTCTTTATTTCACATGTTATTTTCAATGCTTTTATGATACCATGTAAACGACATTTTTTGACTATTTATTTCATTTTTTTATGAATTTCTTCATTTATATCTGATGTAAAATGCTATTTTCGAAAAATAACTATAATATCTGTGTTTTTAATTGAACTATATGAACTGTTCAAATACAAACAATTCGCTTTTTATAAATGATTTCCTTCTTTATTTAGGAGATATATAAAAAAGAGACTTGAGTACTGCATCCATTAAACCATTGCAGGAAGGAAGATCTTTAAATGCTAAAAGATGGCCATATCCACACACCCTTTTGCCCGCACGGGACAAAGGATTCATTGGAAGATTATGTTGAAAAAGCAATAAGTCTTGGTTTTAAGGAGATTTCTTTTACTGAACATGCTCCGCTCCCTGATGGCTTTGAGGACCCGGCACCTGCCCGGGACAGTGCGATGCGCAAGGAGAATCTTGAAAAATATTTTACTGATATTTCAAGAATAAAAGCAGATTATCAAGGGAAAATCAGGATTAATGCGGGGCTTGAAGTGGATTACATTGAAGGTTTTGAACGGGAGGTCAAAGAATTCCTCGATAAAAATGGAAAATACATGGATGATTCTATTTTATCTGTACATTTTCTAAAACATGGCAGCCGCTACGAATGCGTGGACTATAGCCCGGATGTTTTTGCAAAGATGATTGAAGAATATGGTTCTATTGAAGCAGTTTATATGAATTATTTCCGCACCCTACTCCTATCTATAAAAGCAGATTTAGGGCCGTTTAAACCAAAAAGGATTGGGCATATCACCCTGGTGAAAAAATTCCAAAAAAAATATCCCGCTGATCGGGAATTTAGAGAGGAAATAAACCAAATACTTGATGAGGTTTATACTCATGGCTATGAACTCGACTATAATGGAGCCGGTTTCGCCAAGCCTTTATGCAAGGAATCCTATCCTCCGGACTGGGCTGCAGAAGCAGCGGCCCAAAAAGGCATTACACTGGTATATGGATCCGATTCTCATCAGGCAAAGGACATGGGTCAGGGCCTCGATAGAATGAAATACCTTTAAATTCTCAGAGTACGGCAGCATAAGGTTTTCCAGCATGATTGCACAGGACTCCATCAACCCAATTGAAGATCTCTTTCGTATATTTGTCCGCGAAATATTTTTCATGAGGAAATACATGCAGAACTTCAGACATATAATGTGTGTTCAGAAATGGCATGGACAGGAGTCCTTTCAGCTGGATAATCATATAATTGGCTGAATGGTTACGGAACTCTTTTGTTTTCATGCCCCTTTCGAGCACCTTGCCAAAATAAAACTTTTCCTTTGCTAAATAAGTGGACATGATTTCCCTTACCACCTGTGAATCTATTGAAATTTCCCTGAGTATCAATCTTGTTAAATGGCTATGCTCAAATTGATAAACCATGATGTTTTGCGCCATTTTTTTCAGGCTCAGAGCCGCCCCCTGCTCAAGAAATGAAAACCCCTTCTCTATCTCCTGGATATACCCTTCGAAAAAAGCCGTAAAGCAATATTCAAGCAGCCCGTGTTTGTTATCGAAATAATATGCGATATTTGCTGTATTCGTCTGAGCTTTGCCTGCAATATCACGGATGGAAGTCCCAGAAAAACCCTTCGTATTAAATAAGGAGATAGCGGCAGACACAATTGCCTCTTTTGAATTTTTCTTCAAAGTTCCCGCCTCACTTTCTTTTGTAAAGTTTCTGTCCCAGCACACGGATTCATAAACGGATTTGTTGTGATAATTAAACATTCTTGCTAAAATCGTCTTATCCTTTATAAAGTTCTCGACAATGTCCTTCTAATTTCCTGTTCATCTGCCAGGAAATTCATTTATCTTTGAGAAAGCAAGGTGATTTGTGATGTTTAGTGTCGAATCATACAAGGGAACCCGTGAAGAAAATTATCAATTATTGATTAAACAGCTCTCTGCTCTTCTTGAAGGAGAAACGAACAGCATTGCCAATTTAAGCAACGCATCAGCACTTCTTAATCAATTTCTGGAACGTACAAACTGGGTAGGATTTTATCTGATGGAAGAAGGCGAGCTTGTTCTCGGGCCATTTCAGGGTCTGCCTGCTTGTGTAAGAATCCCCCTTGGCAAGGGTGTGTGCGGAACAGCCGCGAAGCAAATGGAAACTGTCCGTGTTGAAGATGTCCATCAATTCCCTGGCCATATCGCCTGTGACGCTGCTTCACAATCCGAAATTGTTATTCCGCTTATCAAAGATGGGATGCTTCTCGGTGTGCTGGATATTGATTCCCCGGAAAAGAACCGGTTTGATGAACTTGACCAAAAATACCTGGAACAATACTCAGAGGTACTTGTATCCTTCCTGTAAAAGATTTCAAAAAAGAGATGGCCATTTAATAACGGCCACCTCTTTTAAATCAGACTTCTTCAAGTGCCTGGGACAGATCATCCCTGATATCTTCCCATGATTCGAGGCCGACTGAAAGCCTCAGCAATGTATCTTCAATGCCCATTTTCTCACGGAATTCTTTTGGGACTACTGCATGCGTCATAGTTGCAGGATGCTGAATTAATGTCTCTGCATCTCCAAGGCTCACGGCAATTTTTATTAGATTCAGCCTGTTCATAAATTCCTGTGCAGTCTCTCTATCACCCTTAAGAGTAAAGGAAATCATCCCGCCCGGCTTTCTCATTTGTTTTTGTGCTATTTCAAAATCTGCATTACTGCTGTCTCCAGGAAAATAAACTTTTTCCACTTTTGGATGTGCCAATAAGTATGATGCCAGCTGTTCGGCATTGTCACAGTGCCTGTCAAGTCTGACTGCAAGTGTTTTCAATCCGCGGAGCAGCAGCCAGGCATCAAAAGGTGAAATAATGCCCCCAATATCTTTTTGTGTAGTCATCCTTACTTCATCTATAAATTGTCTGTTTCCAATAACAAGACCTGCAATTACATCCCCATGGCCCCCGATGTATTTTGTCGCACTATGAATGACAATATCGCATCCCAGCTCAATCGGATTCTGTAAATATGGAGAACAGAAAGTATTATCAACCACAACTGGAATCCCTTTCTCCCTCCCTACTTCTGCAACCATATTCAAATCCACCAATTTCATTGTTGGATTTATCGGAGTTTCAACATATATACAGACAGTCTCAGGCTTTATTTGATCAAGCAGCTGCTGCTTTGTTTCCATAGCCGAATAATCATGACTGATTTTATATTTTTCATCCATCATCTCCAAGAGTCCAAATGTACAGCCATACACTCCCTGAGAGCATAAGATGTGATCACCTGTTTTGGTTAAAGCAAGAAGAACAGCTGAAACCGCAGCCATACCAGATCCAAAAGCCAGGGCGGCTTCTCCCTTTTCAAGAGCAGCCATTCTTTCTTCCAGCATCTTTACCGTTGGATTGCCCAGTCGTGAATAGATATAGCCTTCTTCTTCACCGGAAAAACGCTTTTCCCCCTGCTGTGCTGTCTCAAAAGTAAAAGTCGACGTCTGAAAAATAGGCGGTGCCAGGCTTCCCTTATAGCTTTCTGCATCGTATCCTTCATGGATGACCTGCGTCTCGAAGTTAAACCGATGTTTTCTATCCATTATAACTCTCCCCTTCACTGAAAACGCTTACATATTAAACTATAATAAGCTACTCTTTCAGCATATGATAATAGCATATTTTTTGAAAGTATTTTGTTTTGTAAAAATTCTTAATAAGGACTGCCTCTTTATAAGGCAGTCCCCTAAATAAATGAATCTGCTGCAGACTCAAGTATCATTTTATTTTTCCCTGTATTCTTGGCAGTGTATAAAGCCCTGTCAGCCCGCTTAAAAAGAGCAGCATAGGAATCCTTTTTCCCCCTGCTCCAATGCGACACACCACACGAAATGGTTACTTTGGGATCTGTAATCTGGCATACCTTTCTGACAAGACGTTCAGCAATAAGCGCACCAGCTGACAATGAAACACCAGGCAGGTAAAGAGCCAGCTCCTCACCGCCCCATCTTGCTCCTATATCAGTGCCGCGGATATTGCTGTTTATTAAATTAGCGACTTGAATAATGATTTCATCGCCTACCTGATGTCCGTATGTATCATTTACCAATTTAAAATCATCTATATCAACCAGCATAAAGGTTCCTTCATGATCTTCATTCATGGACTGGTGAATGCGATCATCCAGATAGCTTCGGGAATAAAGCTTTGTTAAGTGATCCGTTACAACCATCTTTTCAAGCTCTTCTCTCAGCATTGAATTGGTAAAAGCAAGCGTAGAATGATGAATCAGTGATTGCAGCAGCTTGAATGTTTCAAATGAAAAATGATAAGGAGAACTGTGCATGACAAGCGCAAATCCCTTTAATACTCCAGACTGGGTCATCGGAACCGCCATAATGGATTTAAAGCAGCCTGCCTCATCCTCGGACTGTAAAGAAAAATCTCCAATAAAAAGAGACTCTTTCTCCCTAAGGATCTTTTTCTTCATATATTGAATATAGCTTTCTGACTCTCTGGTCTGAAAAAATGCAGTGCTGCCCTGAATGACATTCACATCAGAACCATCAGAAGATACCAGGATGAAACCGGCTTCTTCAGCATCAAAGGACTGCAGAATCTGGTCTGCCATAAAGTTCATCGTTTCTGTAAGGCGCAAATTCGAGTTCAGGCGGTGGGATGTTTCATTAATTAATTGAAGATCCGCTATAAGCCGCTTGGATTGCTGGTAAAGCTGTGCATTCTCCAGGGCACTGCCTGCAGTATTGGCCAGAAGCGTTATAAACTCAATTTCATTTTTAGGGAATATGATAGTATTAGGTGCTATAACCTGAAGTACGCCATAAACCCCCTGTTTCCCTTTTAAGGGAGCATACAGGATAGAGCGAACTTCCTGCAGGGAATCTTCAAATTGCACAGCCCCCGTGACATAAGCCTGCATGGCCGCAATATTTTCGCTGTCATATTCAAGATCTCTAATAGGCAGATCACCATGATTATTATTATCCTGGGACAGCAGAAGATAATAGGTAAAAGTGGGGTACATTTCCTGGAGAGTATAGATAATTTCCCCCAGCACCATATCCATATCCATTGAAGAATGGAATTTCTCAGTAACCCGGTACAGCTGTTTGTAGCGTTTCTCTTCAGAAGCAATTTTGGCCATACCCTGAGCTTTATCAAGAAATTGCCCGCATTCTTCGCTAAGTTCCTGAAAAACTTTTTCTGGATAAGTGTGAAAACAGCCTGATGCCCCTTTTAGAATCATGCAGCCCAGAAGCTGGTTTCCTTTTACAAGAGGAATCATGATTTGTTCTTCCATAATCTCCGCGCCTAACCTCTGGAACTCTCTGTTTGTTTTAGCCCACCTTTTTAAATCACCTGAAAAAACACGTGAATCTAAAGCATCCGGATTTGTGGAAGCTTCTGCAAAAAACTCCTGCTTCCATTCATTAAAAACGCAGAGGGTTACTTCATCCGCTTCGGAAAGGGCTTGAATGGCAGAAAGCATTTCATTCAGTAATTTTTCATAATGAAAGAAACCGTTTTCCGTATCGATAATATCAAAGAATCGGCTTTTTAAATTAAGTATGATTTGGCGTTCAAGTGTTTCCATCTTCTTATCACCCATCAAATGTCTCAGATCATGAATCTTTTAACCAATAAGGTATATTATAACGGACCAAAATTAACAATCCCGGTAAAGATGTGGCTATTTCGTTTCAATTCCGGTTTTCAGCAGGAAAATTTTTCTTTATTATATCACAGTTTCAAAGAGACTCCTGCCATTTTCTAATTTACTGTGAAATATGATCAAGCTTTGCCTTATAATAAATACATGCTTTAATCCAAAAGAAGTAAAAAAATAAAGATCACCTTGACTTTTACCCTCTGAAAATTATATAATACTCCTTGTGTAAAATATTGCAGCCTATGTGAGCACCTTGATGTACTCATTTTGTTCCTCAACCAGCTTCAGTTGCCTTTGGCGACTTACATGTTTCTGGGGATGGGGTACTGTGTAACCCTCTGCTGCTAGGGCGAAGGTACATGAAAACAAAATGAACATGATTGTTGTGCGCATCTGTTTCTGTTTTTATTTTACCCAAATAAAAACACAAAAGGAGGAGTCTTAAATGGCTCGTTATACTGGTCCAAGCTGGAAATTATCCCGTCGTCTTGGAATCTCTCTAAGCGGTACTGGAAAAGAATTAGAAAAGCGTCCTTACGCTCCTGGACAACATGGTCCAAACCAGCGTAAAAAAATCTCTGAATACGGATTACAATTGCAGGAGAAGCAAAAGCTTCGTCATATGTACGGAGTTAATGAGCGTCAATTCCGCAACTTATTCGATAAAGCCGGCAAAATGCCTGGTAAGCACGGTGAAAACTTCATGATTCTTCTTGAATCACGCCTTGACAACGTTGTTTACCGTTTAGGTCTTGCACGCACTCGCCGTCAAGCTCGCCAGCTTGTTAACCACGGTCATATCATGGTTGATGGATCTCGTGTTGATATCCCATCATACCGCGTAGCACCTGGCCAAACAATTACACTTCGCGAAAAATCTCGCAGCCTTGACATCGTTAAAGAAGCAATCGAAGTTAACAACTTCGTACCTGACTTCGTATCTTTCGATGCAGACAAGCTAGAAGGAACTTTCACTCGTATGCCTGAGCGTTCTGAACTTCCAGCTGAAATCAACGAATCTCTAATCGTTGAATTCTACTCTCGTTAATAATATTAAAACTGCCGATGCATTTCGGCAGTTTTTTTGTTATATCTGCTGGATTTGCTCCCGCTTCCCCCCGCTCGGTCGATATTTTCACCAATCAACAGGCTCAGCTATCTTATTTCCATTTTTGATTCAATTATATATAAATAAAGCCCTCCGTCACAGGAGGGCTTTCACTTATTAGTATTGGCTCTTTTCTTATAAATTGTTGTTTTTCACTATTAATGTAGTCCGTTGATTTCCGCTGCAGGATGCTCGCTTTCCGCGGGGCAGGAGTCTCGCACCTTCCGCTCCAATCAACTCAGTAAATAATATACAATTAGCAACAAACCTTGCGACAACAGCCTTAGTATTTAATCAGGAAATATTTCTTCTTTCCGCGGCGAATGACAGTAAATTGACCTTCAATCTTGTCTTTATCAGTAAGAGTGTAATCAAGCTTTGTCACGCGTTCTCCGTTTACTGAAACAGCGCCATTCGTCACATCTTCACGAGCCTGGCGTTTGGATGGAGAGATTTTGGCAGCAACAAGTAACTCAACTATGCCCAATTCCTCTCCTTCTGAATGCTCATAAGATGGAACATCCTTAAAGCCTTGTTTAATCTCTGAAGCCGAAAGATTTTTTATATCGCCGCTGAACAGGGCAGCTGTAATTTTGATAGCCTGCTCTAATGCTGCATCCCCATGAATCAGACGTGTCATTTCTTCAGCAAGTGCTTTTTGGGCTTTGCGGAGATGCGGTTCGTTTTGAACAGCTTTTTCAAGATTTTCAATTTCTTCACGGGATAAGAAGGTAAAGAATTTAAGGTATTTAATTACATCGGCATCTGCCGTGTTAATCCAGAATTGATAAAACTCATAAGGAGATGTTTTCTCAGGATCTAACCAGATTGCACCGCTTTCCGTTTTGCCGAACTTTGTTCCATCCGCTTTTGTTACAAGAGGAATTGTCAGACCGTAAGCCTTGGAACCTTCAGGCGCCATTTTGCGGATAAGCTCAAGTCCGCTGGTAATATTCCCCCACTGGTCGCTTCCGCCAATTTGCATTTTACAGTTATGGTTCTCATATAAATGAAGGAAATCCATTGCCTGAAGAATAGTGTAAGTAAATTCAGTAAAGGAAATTCCTGTTTCCAGTCTCGAAGAAATGGTGTCTTTAGCGAGCATGTAATTGACTCCGACATGTTTCCCATAATCACGCAGGAACGTAACGATATCCATAGAGCCTGCCCAATCGTAGTTGTTAACCATGATTGCTCCATTTTCACTTTCAAAATCAAAAATTCTTTTCAGCTGGCCCTTAATGCAGTCCACATTATGCTGTACTGTTTCAAGAGTCTGCAGCTTCCTTTCCTCGCTTTTGCCGCTTGGATCACCAATAAGTCCAGTGGCTCCGCCAACAAGTACAATTGGACGGTGGCCTTCTTTTTGAAAACGTCTTAATGTTAAAAATGGAAGCAGGTGTCCGATATGCATGCTGTCAGCAGTAGGGTCAACACCGCAGTATAAAGAAATTTTCTCTTTCTCGAGAGTATTTTGGATACCCTCTTCATCTGTCTGCTGATAAACAATTCCTCTCCATTGCAGATCTTCAAGTAAACTCATCTTATATCCTCCTAATCAACGGTTATTTTTAAGGCATTAAAGGTTTTAACCATACAAAAAGCGCCCCTGCAATTATGCAGGGACGCATGATCATTTTGCGCGGTACCACCCAGATTGAAGACAAATGTCCTCCACTCTTTCGAAATAACGGATAATTCCGTCCACTGCTATAACTGCTGTGCAGGTTGACAGTGAAAGCTCAGGGAGGTAATTCATCCTTCTATTTGTACCGGCTCGCAGCAAACGCCGGCTTTCTGAAACAGGGATAGAAGCATTACTGGATTCCCATCAATGCCTGTAAAATATTTAACGTCTAAGATAGAATATTTTTATCATAAAATTGAGCCAAATGTCAAATGCCTGTGCAAAAAAGGAAATTTCAGATAAATGGCGAACCATGTCATATTGGGCTGTCACATTGTGCTATAATATATGTGATTTTAGGGGGATTGATACGATGAAAGAAAAGTTTCAAATGTTAATGGATAAATTGAGGCAGACTCCGGGCCTTTTTGGTAATAAGAAAGCCGCTAAAGGCGCAAGTATTACATACCAGGTCATCTGGAATCTTACTTTGCTTTTTATCATCCTGGCTGTCATTGGCGGTTCATTTGCTGGGGGTCTCGGAGCCGGTTATTTCGCTTCGCTTGTAAAGGATGAGCCCATCCGATCCTATGCCAGCATGAAAAAGGATATTTATGACTATGAAGAAACATCAGAACTATACTTTGCAAACAATGTATATCTCGGAAAGCTCAGAACAGACCTTGAACGTGAGGAAGTTAAGCTTGATGATGTTTCGGAACACTTAATTAACGCAGTAGTAGCTACTGAAGATGAGTATTTCTACGAGCATGACGGGGTGGTGCCAAAAGCGATCATGCGCGCACTGTTCCAGGAAGTAACAAATTCATCTGTTCAATCCGGCGGAAGTACACTGACACAGCAGCTGATAAAGAACCAGATCTTAACGAATGAAGTTTCTTTCGAGCGGAAAGCAAAAGAGATTCTGCTTGCTTTGCGGCTGGAGAAATTTTTTGACAAAAAAGAAATATTGGAAGCGTATCTAAATGTTTCCACCTTTGGAAGAAATGCAACCGGACGTAATATTGCCGGAGTTGAAGCTGCTGCCAAAGGTATATTTGGGGTGAGTGCAAAAGATTTAACATTGCCTCAGGCCGCTTTCATTGCAGGGCTCCCTCAAAGTCCATTCGGCTACACTCCCTTTACAAGGGAGGGAACGGTCAAAGAGAATCTGGAACCGGGTTTCTCCAGGATGAAAACCGTTCTGAAAAGAATGTATGATGACGGAAAGATTGACCAGAAGCAATATGAGGAAGCTTTGGCATATGACTTGACCAAAGATTTTACTACAGCTTCTGAGAGCCCTTTGGAAAAGTATCCATATTTAACGTATGAAATAGAAGAACGCGCAGTAGACATCATGACTAGAATTCTCGCAAAAAATGATGGATACGAAGAGAAGGACTTAAAGGAAGATGACGAGGTCCGGGAGGAATACAGGACTCTGGCAGACCGGACGATCCGCCAAAATGGCTTCCAGATCCATACGACGATTAATAAAGATATTTATGATAAAATGCAGCAGGTCAAAGATAACTACCCTTATTACGGACCGGACAAACCTGAGACAGTGAAGGATCCGGAAACTGGCGAAAACAAGCAAATCATGGAGCCCGTAGAAGTTGGTGCGATCTTAATTGAAAATAAAACCGGGAAAATCATCAGTTTTGTCGGAGGACGCGATCACAAACGCGAGCAGCTTAACCATGCTACAAGCGCTCTAAGGCAAAATGGTTCAACCATGAAGCCGCTTTTAGTCTATGCCCCGGCAATAGAACTGGGAAAAGCAGCGCCGGGCACTATTCTTCCTGATGTGCCGCTGCACCTTGCCCCGGGACTAAACAGACCTTGGCCAAAGAACTATACAAATACCTATAGCGGGCTCGTTTCAGCCAGACATGCACTTAAGCATTCTTACAATGTCCCAGCTGTAAAGCTCTATAAAGATATAGTCGGGCAGCGTCCTGCTGCTTACCTGGAAAAGATGGGCTTTACTTCTCTTATCGGCCATGACTATACAAACTTGGCTACATCCATTGGATCACTGGAATACGGCGTAACTGTCGAAGAAAATACAAACGCATTTACTACGTTTGCTAATGGCGGGAAATTTATCGACGCCTATATGATTGAAAAAATTACAGATAAAAACGGGAACGTCATATTCCAGCATAAGTCCGAGCCTGTTGATGTATTTAGCCCGCAGACAGCGTACCTTACAATTGATATGATGAGAGACGTTATTAACAGCGGAACTGCCACATCGATTAAGAGCAGATTGAAGTTCGGTTCTGACTGGGCCGGGAAAACAGGTACTGGTACTGAATTCATAGATGCCTGGTTTGTGGCAACCAACCCGAATGTCACGTTCGGCATCTGGTCTGGTTATGATACGCCTAAATCATTGAAAGCTCCCGGCCCATTAAGCTATAGCCTGAGAAATAATTATCTGTGGGCTGACCTGATGAATGCAGCATATGATGTTGCCCCTGACCTTGTGGACCCAAGCGAAAGCTTTAAAATGCCGGGCGGAATCGTAAGACGTTCATTCTGTGCCATTTCCGGCCTGCTCCCTTCAGAGGCATGTTCAAAAGCCGGCCTGGTCGAGACTGACTTATTTAATGCCAAATTTGTTCCTACAAAAGTGGATGACAGCCTCGGCAATGGAAAACTTGTACGAATTGGAGATAAAAAATATATGGCACTTGATTCAACACCTGAAGAGTTTACTGAACCTGGAATGGTAGTGAATCCGGAATATATTCAAAAGCTGTTCGGCATTAAAGCAAATTTAAGTACTCTAATTCCGAATAAGGAACGCTGGAAGAGCATCCTGACTAGCGCTGACGAGCTTAAAGACAACGGTAAAGCCCCGGCAGCTCCAGGCATAAAAGCTTCGGGTGAAACCATTACATGGGGTGCTAATCCTGAAAATGATGTGATAGGTTACCGAGTCTATAACGGAGGCAAAAAAATCGGTACCATAAAAGCCGGCTCTTCCCTTAGCTTTAAAGCTGGAAGCGGCTCAATCCATGTAACTGCCGTTGACATTGCCGGCAGAGAGTCTGCTCCATCCAATGCAGTGGAAATCGGCAAAAAGCCGGAAGAAGAGAAACCTAAAGAAGATAAATCTAAAGAAGATAAACCAAAAGAAGAAAAGCCTAAGAAAGAAAAACCGAAAGATCCGCCACCCGCTGAAAAGCCCAAGGAAGAAAAACCATCAGAATCAGGTGAAGATGGAGAGACATCAGCTGAAAATGGTTAAAACGAAAAGCAGAAATCCACTAATTGGATTTCTGCTTTTCCCGTTTTATACTTTCATCTGCACATAAAGGCCGCTGTTTTTGAACAGCGGCCTTGAACTTTCTTAATCTTCCATTGTAGACAAATCACCGGTTGGGAGATCCAGTTCCCATGCCTTAAGCACACGGCGCATAATTTTGCCGCTGCGGGTTTTTGGAAGCTTGTCGCGGAATTCGATTTCACGCGGAGCAGCGTGGGCAGCAAGGCCTTTCTTAACGAATTGGCGAATTTCTTCCACTAATTCCTCAGTAGGTTCATACCCATTCCGTAAAGCAACAAACGCTTTAATAATTTCGCCGCGGACAGGATCCGGCTTGCCGATAACCCCAGCTTCTGCAACCGCAGGATGTTCGATCAGTTTACTCTCTACTTCAAACGGCCCTACACGTTCGCCTGATGTCATGATAACATCATCTACACGCCCCTGGAACCAGAAGTATCCATCTTCATCCATATAAGCGGAATCTCCGGAAACATACCAATCACCCGGCATAAAATAAGATTCATATTTCTGCTCGTTATTCCAGATGGCATGCATCATGGAAGGCCAGCCTTTTTTAATCGCAAGGTTGCCCATACGGTTAGGCGGCAGTTCATTGCCCTGATCATCGACAATGGCTGCTTTTACACCCGGAATCGGCTTACCCATGGATCCCGGCTTTATTTCCATGCAAGGATAATTGCAGATAAGCTGTGCACCTGTTTCAGTCATCCACCATGTATCATGGATGCGCATATTAAAGACTTTTGTACCCCATCTGACAACTTCAGGATTTAGCGGTTCACCGACACTTAGGACATGGCGAAGGGAGCTTAAATCAAATTTTTTCACAACTTCATCGCCCGCTCCCATCAGCATGCGGAATGCAGTTGGAGCACTATACCAAACTGTCACGCCATACTCCTCTATCATTTTATACCAGGTCTCCGGATTGAACCTGCCCCCGACCACAAGGTTTGAAGTCCCTGTCAGCCACGGGCCGAAAATACCATATGAAGTACCGGTTACCCATCCTGGATCAGCAGTGCACCAATATACATCTTCTTCTTTTAAGTCCAGCACCCATTTAGCTGTCTGGTAATGCTGAATCATTGCATTATGTACATGCAGGACCCCTTTTGGCTTGCCTGTTGATCCGGAAGTATAATGCAAAATAAGCCCATCGTTTCCGTCAACCCATTCAATTGGAAGCTTCCTGCTGGATTCTGCCATTCTTTTATTAAAATTAACATATGGCCCGGCTTCCTCTATGTTTTCCCCAACAAGGAAAACATGCTTTAAAGCAGGCAGCTGGTCAACAGGCACCCGTTCCAAAAGCTCAGGTGTTGTAATCAGGACTTTGGCTTCACTGTCAGCAAGCCTGTCACGAACAGCACCTTCCATGAAAGCTTCAAATAGAGGACCCACAATAGCCCCCAGCTTAACAGCCCCCAATACGGCAAAATAGAGCTCAGGAGAACGTGGCATAAAGATGAACACCCGGTCGCCTTTTTCAACATCACCATATGCCTTTAATGCATTTCCCGCTTTATTGGATAGTTCCTTCATTTCTTTAAAAGTATATTTCTCATTTCTCTCCCCATCCCGATAATAAAGGGCAACCTTATTCTTTCTGAAAGATTCCGCATGACGGTCGATAGCCTCATAGGCCATATTCATGCGGCCGGTTTCTTTCCAGGAAAATTCTTTTTCCGCATCAGCCCAGTTGAAATTTGCATAAAGCTCATTATAATTTTTTAAATTGAAGTCCCCTTGTGTTACTGGCAGCGCTTCCACTTTCATAAATCGTTCTCCCCCTTATTTATTATTTGATATTATTATAGTATAAACATAATATTTTCTCAATTTTTAAAATTTTAAAGGAGAAAAAAAAGTAGTTATGACCAGAATCGTAAATTGTCACAAACTTTTTTAAATTTACCAGAAAATTATGTGAAAGCGCTTTATCATCCGCGTTTTTATGTATAATAGTAGATACATTGATCATGCTACCTGGGTGGTGAATACATGGAACATAAAAAAACGTATAATGCAAAAGAATTAAAAACAGCCAATGGAAAACTAATCATTGAGGGTCCAATTACACAAGAAAAATTGGCAGATTATGAGTTTCATAAAGATCTTGTCGCTTTTAGGCCGCCGGCTCAGCAGCATAAAGCCCTGGTTGAAATTGCAGGATTGCCTGAGGGCAGAATTATAGTGGCCCGTGACAGACATACCATTGTCGGCTATGTCACTTACTTGTATCCGGATCCTCTTGAACGCTGGTCTGAAGGTAAGATGGATAATTTAATTGAATTGGGTGCCATAGAAGTGATTCCTGCTTTCCGGGGTTCAGGAACAGGCAAGAGCCTTCTGAAAGTATCTATGATGGATGATGCTATGGAGGATTATATTGTTATAACGACTGAGTATTATTGGCACTGGGATTTAAAAGGTACTGGCCTGAATGTATGGGAATATCGAAAAATCATGGAAAAGATGATGAACGCTGGCGGTCTTGAATGGTACGCTACAGATGACCCGGAAATCAGTTCACACCCTGCAAATTGCCTGATGGCCCGAATCGGAAAAAGAGTAGACCAGGATTCTGTGCAGCAATTCGACCGCCTGCGCTTTATGAATCGCTTTATGTATTAATAGAAGTGTAAATACATAGTTCATGCCATGACTATTTTTCTGCATGAGTGTATCTCCATATATTTT
>NZ_NPDG01000092.1:0-12808 GCF_002272225.1 Bacillus sp. 7894-2 | reverse complement strand
GGAAAACCCCCACTGATTGAAGTTTCACTTTATAAGGAGGCATTTAAAGTGATTGTTGAAGAAATTATGAAAACGGATGTCACGGCTTTGTCAAAAGAAGACACGATTGCCGACGCCATAAGAATTATGAGCGAAAAAAGAATCCGGCATTTGCCGATAACAGATGAAGATGGCAGACTCCAGGGACTTGTAACAGACAGGGATATTCGGGATGCCACACCTTCTATTTTTCATACAGAACTGTTTAAGGAAGATCTGCAGAGACCGTTAAAAGTTATTATGAAGACAGATATCATCACTGGTCATCCGCTTGATTTCGCTGAAGAAATTGCCGCGGTTTTTTATGAACAGCGGATTGGCTGCCTGCCTATATTAAACGATAATAAGCTGGTTGGGATTGTCACAGAAACCGATTTGCTTCATACATTAGTTCAATTGACGGGTGCTCATCAGCCAGGCTCCCAGATTGAAGTTAAGGTGCCAAACAAGGCGGGCATGCTGTTTGAAATTGCTGAAGTCATTTGCAAAAGGAAAGCAAATATCCAGAGTGTCCTTGTATATCCTGACAAAACGGATGATAAATTCAAAATATTGGTGATAAGGGTACAGACAATGAACCCTACACTTGTAGTGGAAGATTTGAAAAAAGCAGGCCACCACGTTTTATGGCCAAATATGCCGGGGATTTCACTATGACACATGATTCAGTATTTGTTTATTCGGAAGACCTGCTGAATTATAAATTCGGCAAAAATCATCCTTTTAATCAGATAAGGCTGAAGCTGACACTCGATTTGCTCAAAAATATAAATGCCATCGATGATTGTCATATTATCCCGCCGCGCCAGGCTTCAGATGAAGAGCTTCACCTGATTCATGATCCAAATTATGTGAATGCTGTCAAGCTTGCCGGCCGTGGACAGCTTCCTGAGGAATCATGTGAAAACTATGGTCTCGGAACTGAGGACACACCCATATTCCCCAATATGCATGAAGCGAGCTCCTTTTTAGTTGGAGGCACCCTGGCAGCCGTTGATGCCGTAATGAACGGACGTGCTAAGCATGCACTTCACCTTGGAGGAGGCCTACACCATGGTTTTCGGGGAAAAGCCTCCGGATTTTGCATTTACAACGATAGTTCAGTAGCCATAAAGTACATGCAGGAAAAGTATAAAGCCCGTGTTCTGTATGTAGATACTGATGCTCATCATGGTGACGGTGTCCAATGGTCATTTTATGATGACCCGGATGTATGCACCCTATCCATTCATGAAACAGGACGATACCTCTTTCCCGGTACCGGAAATATCAATGAACGGGGACAAGGGAAGGGATATGGATTCTCTTTCAATATTCCCGTGGATGCATTTACTGAAGATGATTCCTGGCTGCATGCATACCGTACAGCTTTTCGGGAGGTTGCGGAATTTTTCAAGCCTGATGTAATTCTGACGCAAAATGGGGCTGATGCCCATTACCTTGACCCTCTTACCCATTTATCATCGACTATAAAAATCTATAGGGAAATTCCGAAACTGGCTCATGAAATTGCCCATGAATATTGCGGAGGAAAATGGATTGCAGTCGGCGGCGGCGGATATGATATTTGGAGAGTTGTTCCCCGGGCATGGGCCATGGTTTGGCTGGAAATGACTGAAAACTCTAATTGTTACGGCAATATCCCGGAGGAATGGATAAATAAGTGGAAAGAACACGCACCTGTGCCTCTTCCATCTGAATGGGAAGATCCGGCAGATTTATATAACCCTATCCCCCGAAAAAGTGAAATAACTGAAAAAAATGCCCGGACATTGGACAAGGTTCTTTATCCCATCCGGAACAAATCAATGACAGAGTCTAAATAAGAAAGTGACTGGCCGGAAACATCCGGTTGCCATTTCTTCACACGCAAATAAACAGGTCTGGCTTTTGCCAGACCTGTTTATTGATTGTTCTCTTCATTAAATTTCGGATCAGAAATAATAATTTCAACACGTCTGTTCTTCTCCCAATTTTCCGGTCCGGAATTGGGAACGATGGGACGGGTTTCCCCATAGCCGACAGCCATAAATCTGTGGCTGTCAAGTTTATGCCCTTCTGTTAAATATCTGATTACCGTACTGGCCCTGGCAGCAGATAACTCCCAATTGGACGGATATCTGTATGTGGTTATGGGCCGGTCATCAGTATGTCCTTCCACCTTCACCAGGTTGGGCATATTTGCTAACAGGGTTCCTACTTTATCCAGGAAAGGGTATGAGCTGTCTATAAGACTGGCCTCCCCGGATTCGAATAAAACCTGTTCCTGCAGGACAAGAACGACACCACGCTCCGTCCTGTTTGCCACTATAACCTCTTCTAATCCATTCTCCTCCAGAAAGGACTGTATTTCCATCAGGAGCTCATCAAGCGAATCAGATTGACCGCTGCCTTCTTCTTCCGTATTTTCTTCCATTTCTCCCTGATTCTCCGCGGGGATGATGGACTGCTGGAAATCAAGCACCTGCCTGTCCCGGAAGGAGTCAGATATAGCCTGAAATTTCATTAAATCGATCTGTGACATTGAAAAAAGCAGAATAAAGAAAACCAATATTAATGTGACGAGATCTGAGAAAGTCACCATCCAGCGTGGAGCGCCCTTGGGAGGCTCAGGAGATCTTCGCCTACGCCTCATGATCCAATGCCTCCCCCGCGTTTACAGCCCTCTCAAGCTCTCTTCGTTCCTCAGAGGATAAAAAGGCGCTCAGCTTCTCCTCCAGAATTTTTGGATTTTGACCGGATTGAACACCGATGACCCCTTCAATAATGATTTCCTTTAAAAACACTTCCTTCTCTGTCTTTAAAGCCAGCTTTGCTGCCATTGGCAAAAAAACAAGATTGGCCAGAAGTGAGCCATATAAAGTAGTCAATAAGGCAATGGCCATATTTGGCCCAAGAGTGGAGGGATCATTTAAATTTTTCAGCATCAGAACCAGGCCGATCAGAGTTCCTATCATTCCCCATGCCGGTGCATATTCACCCGCTCTTTCAAGAATGCTTCTGCCTTTTCTGTGCCTCTCTTCCATTGCCATTATTTCGGCATTCATAATGTCAGTAATGACATCCGGCTCTATGCCATCCACAGCCAGATAAATGCCTTTCCGAATAAAAGAATCTTCGACTTTCCCGACTTCAGCCTCGAGCGACAGAAGTCCTTCACGCCGGGCACGCTCAGAGAGTTTGACAAAAATGCCAATCAGCTCGCCAACGCTTTGTTCTTCATTGGAAAAAACCTGCTTAAAAACTGTGGGCATATGCCTGATATCTTTTAATGGAAAACTAACAAGCAGCCCGGCTATTAATCCGCCTAAAACAATAAGGATAGAGGAAAAATCAACAAATGATAAAAACCCATCTGCTCCACCATTCCACATAATCCCAAAAATGAGCATAGCCAGGCCCACCATTAACCCAGCAGGTGTTAACATATCGAACTTTCTCATACTCTCTCTCCCTGATCCACTGCATTATAAAAGTTTTAGGATAAATTTTGACAGAAAGAAACGCCTTTCATATTAAGGCGTTTTTCTTTCTACCCTTGTCCAGCTGCAGCGCCTAGCCCCTCGAGTCACTTCGGTCCAGATGCTGAAGTCAAAGAACGACTTCAACTTCTGGCCCTCCAGCGCTTGTCGGGGCTGGTCGAGGCGCTTCCGCTTTTCTTTTATATCGGCATATTTCTTATTTTGTTGAGCTTCGTTCTTCAATTCGATGTGGGAGTACAACAATTTGCTCATCGACAGATTCTTTATTCATAAGTTTTGTAAGCAATCTCATCGCAACTGCACCGATATCATACAATGGCTGTACAACTGAAGTCAGCTGGGGACGAACCATTAAGGTCAATCTGGTATTGTCTGAGCTGATGACCTCAAAGTCTTTCGGGACATCATAGCCTTTATCCTCAGCCCCATGGACGATTCCCAAAGCCATCTCATCAGATCCCGCAAAAATAGCAGTTGGGCGAGGTTCGGCCTCAAGCAGTTTCTCAAAGGCTTCTATACCTGAATCGTACGTATAATCTCCTTCAACCACCAAATCCTCGCGGAAGGATACTTCAGATTCTTCCAATGCACGCTTATAACCTGCAAGCTTCTTTTCCTGGTTAATCGGCTCACGGAGCGGTCCTACCACAAGTGCTACATCTTTATGGCCTTTTTCAATAAATGACTTTGTGACATCAAATGCTGCCTGTTCATAATTAATATTTACTGAGGGAATTTTGCCTGTTTCTTCAATAGAGCCGGCCAGCACGATGGGAACCGGAGACTTTTCAAACTCTTCAACAAGCTCGGACGTAATGTTGCCGCCCATGAAGACTATACCATCCACCTGTTTCCCTAGCATAGTATTGAGCAAGTGCAGCTCTTTTTCGATATTCTGGTCGGAGTTGCTGAGAATGATATTATATTTGTACATTGTCGCAATATCTTCTATGCCCCTTGCCAGTTCAGCAAAAAAGGTGCTGGAAATGTCGGGAATGATTACACCGACTGTAGTGGTTTTCTTGCTTGCCAATCCTCTTGCAACCGCGTTTGGACGGTATCCAAGCCGGTCAATTACTTCCATAACTTTCTTTCTTGTTGCCGGTTTAACATTCGGGTTGCCATTTACAACACGAGAAACCGTTGCCATTGATACATTCGCTTCTCTTGCCACATCATATATTGTTACATTCATTACTGACACTCCTTCTTTAATTAGCGGTCACTTCTATTACTTTATATTTTACAGCAACACGACATAACCTACTCATTTTTTATCCTAATTTGTGAGTAGTTACACATGACAATTATGTATTTAATCATACGACAGTCCAGTAATTGCCGCAATGTGAAGGCTTATATTTCTGAAAAAAACTTAAAACTTCCTTTATAAGCGAAAAAAAGAGCCGCCTGCCATTAGCAGAAGGCTCTCCATATTTTGAATAGTTCCGTTGATGCCGAATCAGAATGCGCGAACGGCTCTTATTCAATGATCATACTTTCAGCAATGCTGAAGATTGCAGTTCAGACATAAAATGGTCAAATTGATTTAAGTCCATTTGCTGTGCTGAATCTGAAAGGGCAACAGCCGGGTCAGGATGAACTTCTGCCATTACGCCATCTGCGCCGATTGCCAGCGCGGCCTTTGCTGCCGGAAGAAGCAAATCTCTGCGGCCTGTTGAATGTGTAACGTCAACCAGTACAGGCAAATGTGTCTCCTGCTTAAGGATTGGCACTGCTGAAATATCCAGTGTATTGCGTGTTGCCCGTTCGTAGGTGCGGATTCCCCGCTCACAAAGGATAATCTGTCCGTTCCCCTGGGACATGATGTATTCCGCTGCATTAATGAATTCTTCAATTGTAGCTGCAATTCCCCGCTTTAATAGAACTGGCTTATTTACAGCGCCCGCTGCTTTTAATAGCTCGAAGTTTTGCATGTTTCTTGCACCAATTTGAATGACATCAATATAATTTACAGCTGTTTCAATATCATTTGGGCTTACAATTTCAGAGATAACTGCCAAATCGTATTCATCTGCCACTCTTTTTAAAATTTTCAGCCCTTCAAGCCCAAGACCCTGAAAATCGTATGGCGATGTTCTTGGTTTATAAGCTCCTCCGCGAAGAAGCTTTAGCCCTTTTGCTTTTACAGCTTCAGCAACAGTTGCTACCTGCTCATAAGATTCAACTGCACATGGGCCAAAAACAAGATGAGGATTGCCATCTCCTACTTTTTCACCTTTTAAGTCCACAATTGTGTTTTCAGGCTTCTTTTTGCGTGAAACAAGAAGCGCTTTTCTATGATCATCTTTTTGAAGTTCAAGACCTGCTTTAAAAATTTCCTTGAACATATGCTCAATTGTTGAATTTTCAAAAGGACCGTCATTATGCTCTTTTATCAAATCAAGCATTTTGCGTTCCCGGACAGGATCATAACGATAAACCCCTTGTGTTTCCTTTACTCTTCCGATTTCTTGAACAAGTTCTGCTCTTTCATTGATTAAAGATAAAAGCTGAAGATTCAGCTCATCCACTCGATCACGAAGTTTATCTAGTTCATTATTGCTCATTTCCTGTCCCTTCCTTTCGAATCTCAATTTAAGCCGTGTTGAATTTTAGGATTATGCAGAAAGCCCGCACCCTAAGCACGAATTAAGCATTTCCATCTTTTTCTTTTACGGCCTCTCGATATATGATACATTTTTTATAATTAGGGTTATTATATATGAATTATTCAGACATGTCACGAAAAATTTCTTTATTAATTAAACGCTTTTAAGTAATAAAGCAACCTTAAGGCAAAATTAAGCATTCTATGACAATTCAAAAGAAGGTGTATTGCTTTGGACGAACAAAAAAAGCTTTTTGCACTGGATATCGGCACTCGCACAGTGGTCGGAATTATTCTGGAGGAAGACGGCGGCCAATACCATGTGAAAGACATCGTGATTAGGGAGCATGCAGAAAGGGCCATGCTCGATGGCCAGATCCATGATGTTCCGGCTGTTTCGAAAATTATAGCAGAAATAAGAGATGAACTTGAAGTGAAACACGGCCCATTAAATAAAGTTTGTGTAGCAGCAGCTGGCAGGGCTTTAAAAACAGAAAGATCTAAAACATCGATCATCATTAAAGGCAAACCGATGATGCAAAAACAGGATATAATTCACCTTGAATTAAGTGCGGTTCAGCAGGCACAGGCAATCGCAGCAGAAAAGCAGGCAGCCGAAAAAAGCTATTATTACTATTGTGTTGGATATTCGGTTTTATACTACCATCTAGATGGGGAGGAAATCGGCAGCCTGATTGATCAGCAGGGGGATGAAGCATCTGTAGAAATCATTGCTACCTTTCTGCCGAAGGTTGTAGTGGAGTCACTCATCTCAGCTCTTCATAGGGCTGGCCTGGAAATGGAAGCCTTAACACTTGAGCCAATCGCAGCTATTAATGTTCTGATCCCGCCTTCAATGAGAAGACTGAATGTGGCACTTGTTGATATCGGTGCCGGAACATCCGACATTGCCATAACCGATTTGGGGACAGTTACTGCATTTGGAATGGTGCCTGTAGCAGGCGATGAGATCACCGAAGCCATTAGTGACCAGCTTCTGCTGGACTTCCCTCTGGCAGAAAAGGCAAAAAGAGACTTGCACGAATCCGATATGATTACTGTCACGGATATTCTCGGCTTCCAAACAGAAATCAGCAGAGAAGAGACAATTGAAAAAATATCTCCAGCTCTGGAACGTTTGACAAATTCCATTTGTGAGGAAATAATGCGGCTGAATAACAGGCCGCCAAAAGCCGTCATGCTGGCAGGCGGCGGGAGCTTAACACCCGGATTGCCTGAAAGGATAGCGAACAGATTGGGCCTACCGGCAAATAGAGTTGCAATTAGAGGAATTGATGCTATCAGCGGGCTGCATTTACCGGATAATACAGACAAGGGCCCTGAGTTAGTCACCCCAATAGGAATTGCGATAGCCGCTAAAAAAGCGCCGGTCCAATATTGTACTGTTTACGTCAACGATCAGCCTGTCCGGCTATTTGAGGTTAAAAACCTGACAGTCGGGGATTGTATGCTGGCAGCAGGAATTAAAATGAATAAGCTCTACGGGAAGCCTGGCCTTGCCATGATTATCAATTTAAACGGGCAAAACATTACGATCCCGGGAAGCCATGGAGAAGCTCCAGCCATCACTCGAAACAGCCTCCCAAGTGCATTAGATGAAGAAATCAAATCAGGGGATATCATAACCGTTTCAAAAGGGCGTGACGGATTGCCTGCTGATGTTTGCATTAAGGATTTAATTGATGAAGTCCCGGAAAAGTCTATCACTATTAACGGAAAACAATTTACAATTCATCCTGCCATTACCTGTAATGAAAAGGTTGCCTCGCTCGAGCAGACTCTTGCTGATCGGGATAAAGTGGAGTGCAGAGTACCGGAAACTGCTGAAGAAATCTTAACAATTTTAAATCTGAATAATTTATTAAACGAGCTTAAAACTTTTCGAATCAGCATTAACGAAAAAGAGACTTTTCTGCCGCGTCATTCCGGAAAGCTTTATAAAAACGGCCTTGAGGTTAATTGCCACAGCATCGTAGATAATGGTGACAATCTTCGCATTGAAAAAGGCAACACTCTGACCGTAAAGGAATTAGCAGATATTAAGCAGCTGGCACTTCAGGAGAGCATCCCTGTCATTTTTAACAGCAAGAAATTAGAGCTGTCCAGGCGAATACTCGAATTTCAGAGAGAAGGCGCTGTACTGACCGAAGATGACGTGATTTCTGCTGGAGATGCGATAACAATCCTGAAAAAACCAAGATCCCCCTTTATTTTTCAGGATATATTCAGCCATGTTAATGTCGATATGCCTGCTTCCTCTTCCGGAGGCTTCATCCTTTTGAAAAATGGGGAAAAAACATCTTTTCATGAATCAGTAGAGCCTGGTGACCATCTTAAAATTGTGTGGCCTTCCATAAATAATAAGCATTCCACTATTAAATATAGCTAGAAATTAAAAACCCATCCGATTGGATGGGTTTTAGCTGTTTTCCTTCACTGCATTCAAAAGGGAGTCATATGTAATCTTCCAATGTGATGCATGCCATACAACATCTCCATTATTAAACAGAATTGCCTGAGGCGATTCATGTTTGATATGAAAAGTTTCTGCAATGTGATTGGACAAAGGGCGATCCTCCTGAACAACCAGGTAATAAGCATTAACATCTTTATGCTCTTTTACAAAGCTATCATATTCTTCATAAGCTGCACCGCTCACAGGGCATGTAGAACTGTGTTTTAATAGCAGCAGCTGCTCTCCTGATTCTACGGCTTGATCAAATGCTTCATGACTATCAAATTTTTTCATTTTTCTCTCCTCCTAAAATCAAACAACGGTGAAGTTATCGTACCACTTCACCGTTGTTTAAACAAATAGTTTAGTTATACTTTTGCTCGGTTTCGTCAAAAGCTTTTTTTGTTTCTTCCAGTTTCATTTGGATTTCCGCATCATTGACTGGCGCGTTTCCTTCAGTCTGGAATGTTTCGTTATTGATAGCTGCTCCCTCTTCTTCGGCTGAGCCGTTTGCAGAAGCTTGTCCATTTTGATAGTCTTTTAAGTTCTTCACTTTATTTACAAGCTCATTGGATTGTTTGGTTACTGTTTGAGTTAACACATTTGTTTTCTCTTTTGCAGCATTAGCCAGTTCAGTTCCTTTTGTCATAGCTGTTTCGCGGTACTGCCCCGATTTTTCCTTTAGGATGGCCGCTTTTTCGCTTAAATCACTTTGGAGCTCTTTTCCTGATTTTGGAGCCAGGAACAAAGCTGTAGCTGCGCCAACCATTCCTCCTATAAGAGCACCAATCATAAAATCCTTCGTATTGATATTTTCCTCAGTTTTTACCTGGTTTGAATCAAATTGATTACGGTCTTGGCTATTCATTCTCCTTTTTCCTCCTCTAATTCTAGTATCGTGCTCTTTCTCTCTGGCGTTCGGGCGGAAGCATTTGTTTCTCCCCGACATTGTACTGATAAGGGTCTTCTTTTTTCATTTTCCACTTATCCTTGATTTCAAGGAGAACATTGCTCCACTGAACCACCTGTGAGATTTTATCTTTATTCTGTTCAAGCTGTGTGTTAACAGAAGATGTGATTTTCTGAATGGATCCATTAAATTTGCGGACAGAGTCACCAACTTCTTTTACCGCAGTTACAACACTGTTCAGATTCTCTGACTTTTGCTGAATATCTGTTGCCAGTGTATTTGTTTTGTGCAGAAGAACTGTAGTTTCCTTCGTAACACCGTCTAATTGCCTTTCAAGGCCTGCTAATGTGTGTGAAACGTTATCTAATGTCCCTTGCAAGGATTTTAATGTTTTAGCCAAATAAATGACCAAAACAAGGAATGCAATAGCAATGACTGCTACACTTAAGTATAAAATTATTTCCAATTCCTACACCTCCGGTTGTCTGTATACTAACTTTTTACCCAGATGCACTGCCTCTAAACCAGGAGTACATTAATAGATTCAACTTGCAAAGTCCAAATTCCTTCTCATTCGGGTATTTTCATCAGTTAAAGTAAATATTAGCATAATTGGAAAAGGTTAAACAAAACCATCCATTTCGGTTACAATAATAGTTGTCGGAAAAATAAATTTAATGGAGGTATATACGCATGAAAGATCCCCGTATTGAAAAACTCGCCAAAAATTTGATTAACTATTCAGTCCGTCTTCAGAAAGGCGAGAAAATCCTTATTGAAAATTTTGGACTGCAGAAGGAATTGGTGACGGCACTGGTAAAGGAAGCATACGCTGCTGGAGGATACCCTTTTGTCTCCTTAAAAGATCATCAGGTGGATCGTTCCCTGCTTTTAGGAGCACAAGAAGAGCAATTCAATATGATGGCTGAATTTGAAGCAAATGTTATGAGCAAAATGGATGCATACATAGGACTTCGCTCTGGAGAAAACATCAACGAGCAGGCTGATGTGCCGGATGATAAAATGAAAATCCATGGTTCAACAATTGGACAAAAAGTACATAGAGAAATTCGCGTGCCAAAAACGAAGTGGGTAGTTCTGCGCTATCCAAATGCTTCCATGGCTCAGCTTGCTAAAATGAGCACAGAGGCATTTGAAGATTTCTACTTTGATGTCTGCAATTTGGATTACGGCAAGATGGATAAAGCGATGGACAGCCTTGTCGAATTAATGAATAAGACCGATAAAGTCCGGATCACCGGTCCTGGTACAGACCTGTCCTTCTCGATTAAGGATATTCCTGCAATCAAATGCTCCGGTCAGATGAATATTCCTGATGGAGAGGTTTACACTGCCCCTGTACGTGAGTCTGTGAATGGAGTTATCACTTATAACACACCATCCCCATACCATGGTTTTACATTCGAAAATGTCAAGCTGACATTTAAAGACGGGAAAATTGTTGAAGCGGAAGCCAATGACAGTGAACGCATCAATAAAATCTTTGATACGGATGAAGGTGCACGCTATATTGGTGAATTCGCCATTGGAGTTAATCCATACATTCTCCATCCGATGCAGGATATCCTGTTCGATGAAAAAATTGATGGAAGCTTCCACTTTACACCCGGACAGTGTTATGACGAAGCGTACAATGGAAATAAATCAAATATCCACTGGGATATGGTCAACATCCAGCGCCCTGACTATGGCGGCGGCGAAATCTACTTTGATGATGCATTAATCCGTAAAGACGGGAGATTCGTCATTGCTGAACTGGAAGCGTTAAATCCAGAGAGCTTAAAGTAGGATCACAAGTCTATGTAAAAAAGGATGCTTCCTGAGCGGAGCATCCTTTTTATAAATTATATTTGATTTTCGTATGCCTGCTGGAATTTTTGGATATCTCCGGCACCCATAAACATAATTACACTTTCTTCATGATTTCTTAGGATCGCTGTTTCTTCCTCATTTAAAATTTGTGCATTAGGAATTTTATCCTTTAAATCATTGATCGTGAGTTTACCATGGTTTTCCCGGGCAGAGCCAAAGATTTCACATAGATAAACTTTGTCAGCCAAATTGAGGCTTGATGCAAAATCCTCAAGAAATGCCTGAGTCCTCGTAAATGTATGAGGCTGGAAAACGGCCACAACTTCCTTTTCAGGATACTTTTGTCTGGCAGCTTCTACAGTTGCCTTAATTTCTGTCGGATGGTGGGCATAATCATCAATAATGACCTGAGAGCCTACTTTCTTCTCGGAGAATCTTCTTTTTACCCCTTCAAAAGAAAGAAGCTGTTCCTGAACAATCTTTGCATCAATCTCTTCATAATGACATAAAGCGATGACAGCTAAAGAGTTCAGAACGTTATGATCTCCATAGGCGGCAATTGAAAACGTCTCATAGAAGGTATTGCGGACAAAAACGTCAAATGTTGTCCCTTCAGTCGTCTTAACAACATTGCGTGCCTGGAAATCATTTTCTTCTCCGAAACCGTAAAATACGACAGGCACTTTAGCCTGTATTTTTTGCAGCTGTTCGTCATCACCGCATGCAAAAATGCCCTTATTCACTTGCCAAGACATCTCCTGAAAAGCAGAGAAAACATCTTCAACATTGGCAAAGTAGTCAGGGTGGTCGAAATCGATGTTTGTCATTATCGCATAATCCGGGTAATAAGAAAGGAAGTGTCTTCTGTATTCGCAAGCTTCAAAAACAAAATACTCAGCTTCTTCGTCCCCTTTGCCCGTACCGTCTCCAATAAGGAATGAAGTTGGTTTTGCACCTCTCATAACATGTGCAAGCAAGCCTGTAGTGGATGTTTTCCCATGTGCTCCTGTCACTGCAACGCTTGTGAAATTCTTCATAAAATCACCTAAGAAGCGGTGATAGCGCACAACAGGCAAGCCAAGCTTCATTGCTTCCTCAATTTCTTCATGCGTGTCCGGATATGCATTCCCGGCGATTACCGTCATGCCCGGCTGTATATTTTCCTTTTGAAAGGGAAGGATCTTTATTCCGGATTTTTCAAGTGCCACCTGCGTAAAAAAGTGTTTCTCAAAATCGGAGCCTTGAACCTGATAGTTCATATCATGCAGAACTTGTGCCAATGCACTCATTCCGGACCCCTTTATACCTACGAAATGGTAAATAGTCATATAAAGAACCTCCAACCATCGTATATCTGTAAAACAGTATATGACATATATCTAGTTTTGCGCATATCCCCTGAGAAGACATGCTTCCGTGACTGTGCTGCTATGCTGTTTCGCTGTTATTTATATAAA
>NZ_NPDG01000091.1:0-8227 GCF_002272225.1 Bacillus sp. 7894-2 | reverse complement strand
AAACTTACACTTTAATGTATTGAAACATTATATCATTAATCGATTTTAAAAACTATGTAACGTATTGCCAGCTCTTTATTCCTTAAACATTACATATAAACATTGATATCAGGATCCATTTAAATGTATTGCTCTGTTATTCAACTCTTTCAAGGCGGGGGTTGGGGCGGTAACGGCGTCCTGCCTTTGCTGCGTGCTTGCCGTCTATCATCACATTATCTCCCGTGAATCCAATGGTAATATTAAGAAGGCTGCTTCCCACACCATAAGTATCAACTGGAACACCCTTTTCTTCAAAATCACGGATTCGGGATTCGGTGAAGCCTCCGCTCACCACAATCTTCACATGGCCGAAGCCCTCGTCATCCAGCGCTTTTCTTAGAGCAAAAATCAGTTCAGCATTGACTCCACGCGGGTCAAATGTTCCCAGGATATGCTGATTTCTCAAGAAATATTGATCAATCATTGTTCTGGATGTGTCAACCCGGACACCTTTAAGTTCATCGCCAAAAGCCCTGGCTACTTTCAGGGAATCAGTGATTGCATCATTGTTATAATCTACCAGAGCAACTAAATCGTCTTCAGGAAACGTCTCCTGATAAGCTTCAGCAGCCGCGACGATATCTCCCTCAAACATTTGAATCAGTGCATGCGGCATTGTACCCATGCCCTTTTTGCCCCACCATTCGTTCATGGCATGTGTTGCCTGGGCTGTTGCTCCCCCAATATAGGCTGCATATCCATCACCTGCCTGGGTGGTATAATGATCATCCCGGTCGCCCATGAAGATGACCTGTTTTTGAACACCTGAAACTCCTGCTGCTTTTACCACATTATAGACATTTGTGGCAACCGAGGTTCTTCTGGCCAATATGCCGTCAATAATTCCTTCGAGATAGCCGAAATCCTGATATCTTCCTGTTATGGTCATTACTGTTTCAAAGGGTGAAATCTTGTCACCATCTTTTAATGAATGAATTTCCAGATCATCCGGACGGTCGGCAAATGTTTTTAACAGCGCAATGACTTCATCCGTACCGCATAGAACGGCATGACTCTTTTGAAAAAACTGCATAGTTACAATTTTATCAACGTGATATTTCTTAACAATTTCTCTGGTCTTTAGGAAGTAAACCGCTGAAAACCAGCCATCTCTTACACGTTCATCAAATTTAAAAGTCTGGTTTGTCAGACGTTTTATTTCTCCCTTAACCTTCATTTCAATCTCTTTCATCCCAAGCTCCTTACAAACATGAAAGAAAGCAGGCTTGCCTGCAGACTTGGCGTTGCAAGGAGCAGGCCCCTAAGCCGGCAGGACGCCGGCTTATGAATGCTTTCTTCGTTATCGTAGTAGTTATTCATATTATTTTAAACATGCAAGTAAAGAATACCATGGATTAATTTAATGTACTAGTGTCTTGTATGGATTCAAGATCAGCCGCAGTAATAAGGACATCCCTCGGTTTGCTGCCTCTATTTTCTGAAATGAATCCTTGTTTTTCCATCATATCAATCAACCTGGCTGCCCTATTATAGCCTATTTTAAATCTTCTTTGCAGACTAGAAGTGGAAGCTGAGCCCTGATCAACAACAAACTCGCATGCTTCAAAAAACAGTTCATCCTCTTCTTCAATGGCTTGGGCTTTTTTCAGAAGCTCTTCCTGCTCAAATAAGTAATCAGGTTCTTGTTCCCTGCGTACATGGGCTACAACATCATCAATTTCTTTGTCAGAAACAAATGTCCCCTGGAGTCTTACCGGCTTTGAGGATCCATTTTCAAGGAAAAGCATATCTCCCCGGCCCAAGAGCTTTTCCGCTCCGCTTATATCGATGATTGTTCTTGAATCAATTTGGGATGACACAGAGAATGCAATCCTTGTTGGCACATTCGCTTTGATTAAGCCGGTAATAACATCTACGGAAGGCCGCTGGGTTGCGATAATCAGATGCATCCCGCATGCACGGGCTTTCTGTGCAATCCGGCAAATGGCTTCTTCCACATCGGCCGGCGCCATCATCATCAGGTCTGCCAGCTCATCAATCACAATGACCATAAATGGAAGCTTCTCTGAATATTGCTTATGCTCTTCAGCCAGCTCATTAAAACGGTTTATATCCCGCACACCGGCATGGGCAAATAATTCATATCTGCGTTCCATTTCCTCTACAGCCCACTTCAGGGCAGCTGTTGCTGCTTTTACATCGGTAATAACCGGGCTGACTAAATGAGGGATTCGATTATATGGTGCAAGTTCGACCATTTTCGGGTCAATCAGGAGAAGCTTCAATTCATCCGGACTCGCCTTATACAAAAGGCTTACCAGGATCGTGTTGATACAGACGCTCTTTCCAGATCCCGTTGCACCGGCAATTAAACCGTGGGGCATTTTCCTTAAATCGGTCACAATCGGCTTTCCTGAGATATCAAGTCCAAGCACAGCCGTCAATGGGGAGCTGCCATTCTGGAACTCCGGGGTGCTTATGATCTCACTGATAAATACCGGACGGCTGCTCTGGTTTGGAACCTCAATGCCGATTGTATGCTTTCCTGGAATTGGTGCCTCAATCCTAATATCCCTTGCTGCCAGACTAAGCTTGATATCATCCGAGAGGTTCGTTATTTTATTTACCTTGACCCCCGGTTCAGGCTGCACTTCAAATCTGGTGACAGAAGGTCCCTGCGTAACATTGACAACCCTGGCCCTGACATTGAAATTCTGCAGGGTGGAGTTTAACATCTGTTCCTGCTCGTAAAGCCAATCAGATTCTTCATCCATGATTACCGGCGGTGTCAGTAATGTCCGCGACGGGAATTGGTAATACGAAATGTCATCTTCTTCCTGATTTATCTTCTGTTCCGAAGTCGGGTAATCCTCAATTCTTTCTGCTGAAGCAGCAGACTGCTGGATGCTTTCAGATGGAAACATCGCGATATTATTTTTTTTTTCATCTGCAGGGTTTGATACTTTCTCCTGCTGGTTCAATTTTTTTCTGTCATTGTTCAGCATAATGACGTTGAATGGGATTGACCCTCTGGAAGAAGGCTTTTCTTCTTGAACACTTTTTTCCTGCACTGGATTTGATATCTCTTCATTCTCTGATTCTATGTTCATATCCTGGATTAATTGACTTTTCTCTGGGACCTTTTCAGCCTCTGGTTCAGGGATCGCATTAGAATTCAAATCATCCTGTCCGGAAAGTGCTGCTGTGTCTTCTGTATATTCTTCTGTTTCTTCTTCTGTCTCTTCTTCATGAAGAGCCTCTTCAATCAAATTTGAGAGCGATCTGCTTACTTCAGATTTTTCTTCACGATCAATGCTCTCTTCGTGGTTTGAGAAATCATTGCCGGCTGGTGTGGAAGAACCGGGATGACTGACTGGTTCCAGCTCATCCTCCCATGCTGCATGTGTTTCCACTTCACAGGATTCTATCTCCTGGCTTTCCTCCGGAACTTCAAACATTAATTCAGATGATTCACCTATTTTATATTTGTTTGCTGCCGGTTCCTCAGTTTCCGGTACAGCAGCCTGTCTCTGCAAAGCTTCCACCTTAGCGGAAAAGATGGTTTCTTTTTCTTTTTGCGACTCAGCCGCAGTTATCTTAGGCCGGTTAGGAGGAGTCTGCTGAATTTTACGCATAACCTCATCGTATGTAATTTCCCTGCGGTTATTTTCCTGTTCCCCGTTCCCAGATTGATCCTTAGGTGTCTTTGAACCTGGTCTCTTAAACCCATAAATCGGGGATGGAATTTCTGTCGGCTGGAAAGGCCTTTTCTTATTGGCAGCCTCTCTTTCGTTGCGGGTCAAGATTTTTTCTTCATTTGCAGGTGATGGCGCAGTCTTTTTTTGCCGCTCTCTTTCTGCGGAACGCGGCGCCCTTTTTTCATGAAATGGAGAATCTGCTGGTTTTCTCTGCCGCTCCGTTTCTCTTACCCTTGGCTGCCGTTTTTCAGATGTTTCTTTAACCGTCTGCCCGCGTGTATGCTCCTGCTTTTGCTGCCTCTTGTTTTCCCGTGCTGCTTCATGGTCAGGTATGACTGGAAAACGGAATTGGCCTTTAGGATATTGATAAACTACTTTAGCATCTACATCTCTTGAACTTTCTTTTGTACTTTGAGAAGCAGGCTGTTTCTCCTGGTTTCGCTCATCCGCATGATCTTCAAATTCCTCATATTCTTCATCATTATCTTTAAACATATGGAACAGCTTCTTAATCCAGCTCATTTATATCAACTCTTTCTATCAAAAACTTTGTTAGACTATCTCTATTATTTTAGCAGTTATTCACAGATTTTGAATAAGAAATCCGAGAATGAGTCCTTTTAAAGGCAGAATGGGTAAATTTACAAACAAACAAAGAGCTGCAGACATACTTTCGACTCAGGGAGGTTAATAATTCATTTGTACAGACAGCTGATTTTTTCGCAATACTAATAGAAATAATTGATTGATATATATTTCGAAAATAAATTACCTCTCCTGGGGGTTTAATACCTTTTTTCACGATGGGTCGGCAAGTTTTCCAATCAACTCAGTAAATAATACACAATTTGCAACAGACCTTGCGAAAACAGCCAATAAAAAAGACCACAATTGATGTGGCCTTTAAAAGCTATTTCTTTTTATTCTTACCCAAAATAAATATGGGTTCAAACTCTCCATTTTCGTATAGAAATGAAAGGGAGGTGATGGGCACTCTGCCGCTCGCAAAGAAGCTCATAGTCATCTGGGCGAGAACGTCATAGCCTGTTTCATTTTTAATATCAGCAATGATTAATACATCCTGATGCGGAACGGCCACTGCCATGGTTCCTTCTGCTTTCCTGCTCATTTCTTTAATGAACGAATCATTCAGTATCCTGCTTGCATCATATCCATCATTCTTATTTAAGAAATAGAAAGTATTGCCTGCTACAGTATCTGATTTCATATCGGTCGAGAGAGATCTTACATTAAAGAGAGCCGTTTCTTTAATTCTTTCCGGATCCCAGCCCTCTTTTTCCATTAGCTGTGCATCTATAAGGCGATACGTTTTACCGAGGTCAAGAGCATAGTAGATACGGGTTTCAGCAGTATGTTCATCTGTCAGAAAAGGAACACCTTCCTGTGATTCACCCGGAAAAGAAGTTGATCGAATGACTGGAAAAATGTTTTTTTCATGGCCGGATAAATGAGCATCCTCCACCATTGCTTCCAGGCCTTCCTCCACATAATAAACGACTTCGTCAATCGCTTTTTCCTTTTGCTCCTGCCATTTAGCTATAATGCCAGGCAAAGAGATGGTAATTCCTTTTCCAGTGTCCTTATTTTCTATTCTAAGCTGATCTTTCTCTCTGTCAAAAGAGAAAGTCCGGTTCTCTTTTGCTAAGCGCTGCTCTAATTCATTTTTCATTTTTCTGCTATCCATTTTCATATATAAGCCCCTCCTTTGGGGATTGATTTCCGACTATCATTTTACACTAATAAACCCTCCTGCTCAAAAAAGATGCAGGAGGGCTTAAAGCGGAAGTGTCTTGCCCGCCACTGCAAATCGAGGGGGCATGCGCTAAAGCTGACATTTATTAAATAATTGCCAGGCCTAGTTTTCCAGAGTTTGAATGAAGTTCTCGATTTCTTCCTGAGTTTTGCGGTCTTTGCTGACAAAGCGGCCGAGCTCCTGGCCATCCCTGTATCCAATGAAGCTTGGAATGCCAAAGACATCAAGCTCAATGCAAAGATCAATGAATTGATCGCGGTCTACATAAACGAAATTATAGTCACTATATTTTGCTTCAACTTCAGGCAATACCGGTTCAATCACCCGGCAATCAGGACACCAGTCTGCTGAAAACATGAAAATGTGTTTCCCTCTGCTGCGCATCTCGTTAAATTGCTCCATTGATTCCAATTTTTTCATTTCCTTACGCCCCCTGTGCTGATATGCATGTCTCCAAATTGGATCCAGCCTTTTTTCCTCATATATTCAGATAATATCAGGCTGATGAGAGCGGGTCCAATAATATGCAAGATGATGACCTTCATCCAAACGTCCGGGCCAAAGCCCATCGTGGTAAAAGTCATAATCTGGCCAACAAGCCCGCTTGTACCCATCCCTGCCCCTGCAGCATTGTTTTCCATTAGCCAGATGGTCGTGCCAAACGGTGCGAGAATCGCTCCTGCGATGGTAGGCGGAATAAGGATGCGCGGGTTTCTAATAATATTAGGCACCTGAAGCATGGATGTTCCAATTCCTATCGCAATTAAACCGCCCATTTTATTTTCCCTGTAGCTGCTCACAGCGAAGCCGACCATTTGTGCTGCACAGCCAATTGTGGCAGCTCCTGCTGCAACTCCGTGCAGATCAAGCATAAGCGCAATGGCAGCTGAAGAGATGGGAGCCGTCAAGGCAAGTCCCATTAATACCGCGACAATGATCCCCATGAGGATCGGCCTTTGTTCGGTTCCCCACATGATCAGGCTGCCAAAGCTTTTCATTCCAAAGTCAATTCCGGGTCCAATAAATGTAGAAACGACATAACCTGATGCGATGGTAACAAGCGGTGTTACAATAATATCCACTTTAGTTTCCTTACTGACCAATTTTCCAAGTTCCGTGGAAATAAGGGCTGCAGCGAAGCTCCCTGCCGGGCCTCCGAGTGCCGCCCCGGCAGCCCCGCTTGCGATGGCTGAAAAGACAACCAGCGGGGGAGCATTCAGTCCGTATGCAACTGCCACTCCAATTGCAGGGCCCATCAGCCCCATAGCCAAAATGCCCATATCCTGCAAATATTTGATATCAGTCTGTTCTCCAATTGTCTTAATAATCAGCCCGATGATCAGCGAAGCAAACAAGCCCAGCGCCATACTGCTCAGGGCATCTATGAAATAAACTTTAGCTGAAAGGGTAACCCCTTTTCGATTCAGGAAATCTCTCATAATTTTCCCCCTATGTAAAAGTTCTGCATTTATAAGATAACATATGTAAAGACACTTGTAATATAAAATCTTCTATATTCTTATTGTTCTTTTAATAGGGGCTTTCTATTATAACAATAAAAAATTCAGCTGCTTATAAAGGCAAATTAAAAAACGAAGGGCAGGGCCCCTCGCTTTAGTTATTCATTTGAACAGAATTGGCTATTTCCATCATCGCAGCGGCGTCAGAGGATAAGTTTCTGGTTTTAGCCTGCGTTGATAATTTTACGCCGCCAATCCCGACGACCAATTCATGTTCGTCTTTTTTTCCGCTGTTGATTAATAGGAAGCCATTATGTCCCTTTTTTGTAAACTTCTCTTTAACTTCAAATTCATCTTTCTGCTTTAAGGTAGCATCATAAACAATCCTGCTGTCCGGACCTTCATGCTGATTGTAAAAAAGGATGTATCGTTTCGAACCATTTTTTAAAATGATGTTATTTGGGCTTTCCTCTTCTACTTCATAGCCGAAAGGCAAATAATATTCTATATCTTCAAACTTATGATTTGTCTTTTCAGGTGATTGGTTAAATGCTTCCTCTGCAGCATTTTTTGCGGCGGTTTGCTCTTCTTCCAACGATGCTGAACAGGCACTGAGCAGTATAAATGAAATAACTAAGAGCAAGGCTGCGGTGAATCTTTTACTCATTCTATTGTCCCCTCCTTGCATGGATTCTCATATCCTTCCCTATCATACATTTCTTCTCAATAGTCTGACAACCCTTCATATCAGGATTGGCAGCCTTTTCACTGCGTTACTTCCTAGAAGAAATGTTAAAATATAAGAATATTGCATAAAGGAGGAAGAAGAATGGAAATAAACGTCTATTTAGCAGGTGAAATACATTCCAATTGGCGCAATGAAATAAAGGAAAAAGCAAAATTATTACAGCTGCCTGTTCATTTTACAGGTCCAATGGAAAATCATGACCGTTCTGACATGATTGGAGAGGAAATTCTCGGGACGCAGCCGGATGCCATACTTCGGGATGAAGCTGCTTCAGGCATTAATAACTTAAGAACACAGCTTCTAATGCAAAAATCAGATCTGGTGATTGCATTATTTGGTGAGAAGTACAAGCAATGGAACACCGCCATGGATGCAAGCGCAGCTGCCGCACTTGGAAAGCCGCTGATCCTTATCCGTCCAAAGGAACTTCACCACCCTCTAAAAGAGCTTTCAAGCAAAGCAAATGTTACTGTTGAAACTGTCAGCCAGGCATTGAAAGTTTTGTCGTACATCTTTGAAACCGAATAAAAAAAGGGGGTAGCGC
>NZ_NPDG01000090.1:0-24973 GCF_002272225.1 Bacillus sp. 7894-2 | reverse complement strand
GGGACAAGACCAAATTGCCGGTTTTTTGCATTTTTAGACTGCACTGTCTGTCAGATAAAAGAGACCGCCATTTATGATGGAGATATTAACCTTTGGTTCATATTGCTCCTGAAGAGCTGTTTTTTCGTTTTCATAGCTTTCGCCCTTTTCTTCTGCCTCTTCATAAAAATGTTCAAGAAGGCTGAGATCTTTTTGCCAGCGCTGACGGGCTTCATCAGCCCATATATGATCTTCTTGTTCAATTTCGGCTTTAATAAAATTTGCTACCCTGTATACTCCGCTTCGCGGCATAATAAGCGGAGACAGTGTGAACGAGTAGTCGGGGATTTTGGGCGTAAGGCTCATGCCAAGCAATCTGTCATGAAAACTTTCGACCATCTGGCCATTAATCAATTGGAGGCCGATGGATTTAAAGACATCCCGTTTTCGGTCGCATTGATAAGATACGCGAATGTTCATTCCTAGCCATGGTCTTAACGGCACCTGCTTTCCAGGTGCCTGCCGGTGATTTTCATATAATCGGATATAGCCTGCCAGGTTCCTGGCCGAATCAAAGATCTGGTGAAGCCTAGGGGAGCCAAAATGAATGACTTCCCCCTTAATATGCGGCGGGGCCAGCTGCTGGTTTGTAATAAGCGTCAGCTGCATCGGGTTTGGAATTCCGCCTGTTTTTTCGAGATAATGCCAATAAAAGGGCCGATTCATCAGTTCCTTATCCAAATCAATCGTCAGCTGTACGGTCATATACCCCGGACCTTTATCAGTTATTTCACACCCGTTTGCGTGAAAATACCTTTCAAGGAATTTATGAATTTCCTGTTGCTGCATTCAGTTCACCTTCTTTCAGATCCTCTGCGAATTGAATCATGCTCGTCAAGTTCTCCATTTTAATCCTCATTTCACCTTCTGAAGCCGATCTTCCGAAAATATCAACAAGGTGATCGTCAATACTGCCAAATTCAAGCTTTGTTAAAATATCGTCCAAATCGCCGATGACTTTTTCGAAGAGATGTATTTTCTCATATAGAAGCTTCATTATGTGTTCTTCGACTGTTCCTTTTGTGGCAAAATTATAAATCATGACATCCTTTTCCTGGCCGAGACGATGTATGCGCCCAATCCTTTGTTCGAGCCGCATTGGATTCCAGGGGAGATCAAAATTAATGATATGATTGCAGAACTGCAGGTTTATTCCTTCTCCTCCCGCTTCTGTTGCAATCAGGACTTGTGCATTCTTTTGGAAAAGCTCCCTCATCCAGTCCTTTTTGCCTCTTTTAAATCCTCCCCTGAACGGAACCGATGTTATCCCATATTGCTTTAAAAACCACTGCAGATACATTTGTGTTGCCCTATACTCAGTAAAAATTATGACCTTGTCATTTATTTTCTGTATTAATTCAAGTGCTTTTTGAGCTTTTGAGTTTTGCTGAACCGCTTCCACCTTTTTAATAAGGTATTGTATTTGCTCCTGGAAAGCTATTGAAGGCTGTTCCTGTCTTTTCAGCATATTCTGAAGCGTAAAATAGACAGCTTCTCTGCTTGAGCATGCCTCTCTTTGCAGTGTCATTACTGAAAACTGGCTGGAACTCACCCAATTTTCTTCACTCCGCAGCTCTGTTACCGCTTCATAGAGCTCATGCTCGGGCTGCGAAAATTCAATCGGTATGGTTTCCACATGCCGTTTGGTCCATTCAATCCCGGTATCTGCCCTGCGGTTGCGGATCATGACTTTGTTTACGAGTTCCTTTAGATGTGCATCATCGTTCAAAGAGCGTGAGTCTTTTTTATAATTCTCATAAAAAGCTGATTCATTGCCAAGATGTCCGGGTTTAAGCAGGGACACAAGATTGAAGATCTCACTGATTCGATTCTGAATGGGTGTTGCTGTTAATAGGAGGCAAAACTTCTTTTTAAGGTTTTGTACAAATTCATAGTTTCTCGTTTTATTATTTTTTAGCTTGTGAGCTTCGTCTATAATAATCAGGTCATAATCAAGGCTGTAAATAATGTCCCGATGAGGATTGCGTTTGGCTGTATCGATGGATGATACCACAACGTCGCATTGTTCCCATACATAGCTTTTCCGCTGCGCCACAGCCGGAATAAAAAATTTGCTGTTCAGCTCCATGGCCCACTGGGAAACAAGGGAAGCCGGAACGAGTATAAGGACTTTTTTTACGAGTCCCCTGATCATATATTCCTTTAATATCAGCCCAGCTTCAATCGTTTTTCCAAGACCGACTTCATCAGCTAAAATCGCCTTGCCGTTCATGCTTTCGACTACCTGCTTGGCCACTTCCAGCTGATGGGGAAGTGGAGTAAGGTTCGGCAGATGCTTCGGAGCCTGCAAGCCTTCAAAGTCAGGAATAGTTGTATGGTTTTCAACCTCAACAGCAAGTTTATAAAGCTCCCAGTTTCCCCATGGGCCGTCGTCATCAATCCTTTTTAAGAATTCATCCTGCCAGGCAGAATCAAAGCCAATTTGCACTGTCATAAAAACAGCTCCTTTTATCTATATAAAGATATTGCCCAAACCTTGTTAAGGTGGTACGATGTTAATAGCTTTGAAAGTTTTGAAAGTTAACACATTACATTTAGTTAACCGAAGTAATGGATGCTTAATTTTTTCTGTTTGGTATAAGTATGACCATCTTGGAAAATTTTATAAATGCGAATGATTACAAGGGGAGAGACTACATTAGTAGCGCCGAAGGAGCAAGCAAAATCTGTGAATCTCTCAGGCAAAAGAACTCTTGTTTGACGCAGCTCTGGAGAGTGCTTTTTAATAAGCCACCCAAGGGGACAGCCGGTTTCGGTAAACTTTCAGGTGCAAGGACAGAGATCTTCTCATAATTGAGGGGATATTCTGTCCTTTTTTATGTTCCTAAAACAAATTTCAAAAGATTTAAGGGGGACGAGTAAATGTCACAGTTAAAACGCACGCCTTTATTTGAGGTGTACAAGGATTACGGAGCAAAAACCATCGACTTCGGGGGCTGGGATCTACCTGTTCAATTTTCAAGCATTAAAGAAGAACATGAAGCAGTCCGTACAAAAGCCGGCCTCTTTGATGTATCCCATATGGGTGAAATCGAAGTGAAGGGGACGGACAGTCTTAAATATCTTCAAAAAATGATGACGAACGATATTTCCAAATTAAAGAACTCAGGTGCTCAATATACAGCCATGTGCTATGAAAATGGCGGAACTGTCGATGATTTACTTGTCTATAAAATAGAGGATGACCACTATTTGCTTGTTGTTAATGCTTCCAATATCGAAAAGGATTTCAACTGGCTTCAGGACCATGCAGAAGGCAATGTGGAATTGAAAAACCTTTCAGAAGATATGGCGCAGCTGGCGATTCAGGGGCCGCTTGCAGAAAAAGTGCTTCAAAAGCTTGCTGGGACTAATTTGTCGGATATTGGATTTTTTAAATTCCAGCAGGATGTTGATTTGAATGGCAAGAAAGCGCTTGTTTCCAGAACAGGATACACAGGAGAAGACGGATTTGAAGTCTACTGTGATGCCAGGGATGCAGTTGCATTATGGAATGAAATTCTTGAAGCGGGCAAAGAAGAAGGCGTGCTCCCATGCGGACTAGGCTCAAGGGATACTCTTCGCTTTGAAGCCAACCTGGCACTATACGGTCAGGAGCTCTCACCTGAGATCACACCGCTAGAGGCAGGAATTGGCTTTGCAGTCAAGGTGAATAAAGAAGCCGACTTTATTGGCAAAGAAGTGCTTAAGAATCAAAAGGATAACGGGGTTCCGCGCAAGCTGGCCGGAATTGAAATGATTGACCGCGGTATTCCGCGCCATGGATATCCTGTATTTAAAGGGGAAGAATTGATCGGGGAAGTGACAACAGGCACTCAATCTCCGACATTGAAAAAGAACATCGGCCTTGTCCTTATCAAGAAAGAGCATGCGGAGCTTGGAACTGAATTGGAAGTGGAAATCCGCGGCAAACGGCTGAAGGCTAAGATTGAAGCAACACCTTTTTACAAAAGAGAAAAGAACTAACCGGGGGGAGAAAATGATGAAACATCGCTATTTACCGATGACAGAGTCTGACCAGAAAGCAATGCTTGAGAAGATCGGCGTCAGTTCTGTGGAAGAATTATTCAGTGATATTCCCGAGAGTGTGAGATTTAAGGGCGAATATGACATCAAGCCGGCGAAATCAGAGACAGCCTTACTGAAAGAGCTTACTAAAATGGCTCAAAAAAATGCTGATCTTCGCACAAATTCATCTTTCCTTGGTGCGGGAGTTTATGATCATTACATGCCGGTCATTGTCGATCATGTATTATCCCGTTCAGAGTTTTATACTGCCTATACTCCTTACCAGCCGGAAATTTCACAGGGAGAGCTGCAGGCAATTTTTGAATTCCAGACCATGATCTGTGAATTAACAGGAATGGATGTGGCCAACTCATCCATGTATGATGGCGGAACAGCACTTGCTGAAGCAGCCATGCTAAGCGCAGGCAGCACCCGCCGCAAGAAAATACTAATCTCAAGCGCAGTTCACCCTGAATCTAAGGAAGTAGTTAAAACATACGCAAAGGGCCAGTATATTGAAGTGATTGAGATTCCTCATAAAGACGGCACCACTGACCTTGAAGCCCTAAATGAAATGATTGGCGATGATATCGCAGGTGTAATTGTGCAGTACCCTAACTTTTTTGGCAGAGTCGAGCCATTAAAAGAGCTTGAGGAAATTATTCATGCCCACAAGTCCATGTTTGTTGTTTCAAGCAACCCGCTTGCCCTTGGCGCGCTTACTCCTCCAGGAAGATTTGGAGCAGACATCGTAGCAGGAGATGCTCAGGTTTTTGGTATTCCTACTGCTTTTGGAGGCCCTCATTGCGGATACTTTGCGGTAACATCCAAGCTGATGAGAAAAGTGCCGGGTCGTCTTGTAGGACAAACGGTAGACGATCAGGGCCGCCGCGGTTTCGTGCTTACCCTTCAGGCGCGTGAACAGCATATACGCCGTGATAAGGCAACGTCCAACATCTGTTCCAATCAGGCTCTCAACGCACTGGCGGCATCTGTAGCGATGACTGCTCTCGGCAAGAAGGGCGTAAAGGAAATGGCTGCTGCCAACATGCAAAAAGCCCATTATGCAAAACAGCAATTTAAGGCTGCCGGCTTTGAAGTTCCATTCGAAGGTCCTTCGTTTAATGAATTCGTCATCAAGCTGAATAAGCCTGTTAAAGAAGTAAATCAAAAGCTCCTTGAAAAGGACATTATTGGCGGCTACGATTTGGGCAGAGATTATGCTGACCTGAAAAATCATATGCTTGTTGCTGTAACGGAATTGAGAACGAAGGAAGAAATTGATGCATTCGTTAAAGAAATGGGGGATTACCATGCATAAGGAAGATCAGCCACTCATCTTTGAATTAAGCACAGAAGGCCGTATCGGCTACAGCCTGCCGGAAATGGATATTCCGGAAATTGACCTGGGCGAGCTTCTTCCTGAAGGCTATCTGCGTGAAGAAGAGCCTGAGCTCCCGGAAGTGTCAGAACTTGATATCATGCGCCACTATACTGCACTTTCCAATCGAAATCATGGTGTTGATTCGGGATTTTATCCACTTGGATCCTGCACAATGAAATATAATCCTAAAATCAATGAGAATGTAGCACGCTTCAACGGTTTTGCCCACTTGCACCCGCTGCAGGATGAAAGCTCTGTTCAAGGTGCACTGGAATTGATGTATGATCTGCAGGAGCACCTGATTGAAATTACAGGAATGGATGAAGTTACACTTCAGCCGGCTGCAGGAGCACACGGAGAATGGACCGGGTTAATGATGATCCGTGCTTATCATGAAGCGAATGGCGATACCAAACGTACTAAAGTAGTCGTTCCTGACTCTGCCCACGGAACAAATCCGGCATCCGCAACAGTTGCAGGCTTTGAAACAGTAACGGTTAAATCGGATGAAAATGGATTGGTGGATTTAGAGGATCTAAGAAGAGTGGTTGGCGAGGACACTGCTGCTCTTATGCTGACTAACCCGAATACTTTAGGTTTGTTTGAAGAAAACATTCTTGAAATGGCAGAGATTGTTCACAACGCCGGCGGAAAGCTTTACTATGATGGAGCTAACCTGAATGCAGTACTTTCAAAGGCACGCCCTGGAGATATGGGATTTGATGTTGTTCACCTTAATCTTCATAAGACCTTTACAGGACCGCATGGCGGCGGCGGACCGGGATCTGGCCCTGTCGGCGTAAAAGCTGATCTGATCCCATACCTTCCTAAGCCTGTATTGGTTAAGAAGGGTGACCAGTATGAATTTGATTATGACCGCCCGCAATCAATCGGCCGCGTGAAGCCGTATTATGGAAACTTCGGCATCAATGTCCGGGCTTATACTTATATCCGTACTATGGGGCCGGATGGACTGAAGGCTGTTACGGAAAATGCGGTACTAAACGCAAACTATATGATGAGAAGGCTTGAGCCATTCTTTGACCTGCCATTTGACAGACATTGCAAGCATGAATTCGTTTTAAGCGGCAAGCGCCAGAAGAAGCTTGGCGTGCGTACGTTGGATATTGCCAAGCGCCTTCTTGACTTTGGCTATCATCCGCCAACCATCTATTTCCCTCTTAACGTGGAAGAGTGCATCATGATTGAGCCGACTGAAACAGAATCCAAAGAAACGCTGGACGCTTTTGTCGACGCGATGATTCAAATTGCAAAAGAAGCTGAGGAAAACCCTGAGATTGTTCAGGAAGCACCACATACAACAGTTATTGGCCGTCTGGATGAAACCATGGCTGCAAGAAAGCCGGTTCTCCGTTACCAAAAGCAATAATAAACAAGAGGCCCCGTCAAACTGACGGGGCCTTTTAAAATAACATATTATTTTTTCGCCTTCACTTTTCCGGACCATTTTTTAAACCCGCCCTGCAGGTGTGAAAGGTCTTTGTAGCCTTTACGGTGCAAAAACTGGGCAGCTCTCGCACTTCTCATGCCGCTCTGGCAATATAAGTAGACTGGCTTGTCCGGACGCAATTCTTTCATGCGCATTTTCATTTGTGAAAGCGGTATATTGCGTGCACCTAAAATATGGCCGTTTTCAAATTCATTTGGTTCGCGAACATCGATTAACTGGGCTTTTCTATAGCCTTCTCTAAACTGGTCTTCAGTAAGCGTTTTAACAATTCGGCGCTGATAAAACCATGTTATGACAGAATAGGTAATGATTGCACCCAAAATGATAAGAATGAAATAAAGTGTTTCCAATATGTCTTTCTCCTTTCACGCATAGGTAAGCCAACTAATATTATATAAGTCTTTCCTGATTGGAGTAAAGGAAATCAGGAAAATTTGTTATGGAAATTCAACTTGCTTTAATTTTCATCGGAATTTTGTTAGACTAATAACCGCAAATGACCAGTTAAAGAAATTGAAAATGAGGGTTACATATGACTAAAGAAGTTTGGCGGTTTATCGATTCAGGAGAAGGTTCGCCTTCTTTTAATATGGCTCTGGATGAAGCCTTGCTTGATTGGAACAGTGAAGGGAAGATGCCACCTGTAATCCGGTTTTACGGCTGGAATCCTGCAACTCTTTCAATTGGATACTTCCAAAAGGTTGAAAAAGAAATAGATATGGAAGCAGTGAAGCAGCATGGCCTGGGGTTCGTCCGCAGACCAACAGGCGGAAGAGGGGTGCTGCACGAACATGAACTCACATACAGTGTCATCGTTCCTGAAGTCCACCCGGAAATGCCGAGTACAGTAACTGAAGCATACAGAGTCATTTCTGAAGGAATTCTAAAAGGTTTTCACGCTCTGGGAATGGAAGCTTATTTTGCTGTACCAAAGACGGCTGAAGAAAGAGACTCTCTAAAAAATCCACGATCTGCTGTTTGTTTTGATGCCCCAAGCTGGTATGAACTTGTTGTAGAAGGACGTAAAGTAGCAGGGAGTGCACAAACAAGACAAAAAGGTGTAATCCTTCAGCATGGCTCTATTTTGCTTGATTTGGATGAAGACAAGCTGTTCAGCTTATTCAAATATCCTAATGACCGGGTAAAAGAGAGAATGCAAAAGGCTTTTAAAAATAAAGCTGTTGCCATAAACGAGCTGACAGCAGAAAATATTACTCTTGAACAGGCTAAGGCAGCTTTCAAGAAAGGGTTTGAGGAAGGCCTGGACATTGTACTGGAACCTTACGAGCTTTCAGATGAAGAGATGGCATATGTGCAAAAAATCGCAAAAGAACGATATGAAAGTGATGACTGGAACTATAAGAGATAAAAGCGGCTAAGTCGCTTTTTCTCTTTTTTTAATGAATAATTTTCCAATTATTGCTTTGGAAAAGTGCAAGCTTCAAAATATGTTAAAATTTATCGTTAAATGTCGGAAATCGGCTGTTAACTCTGTTTTTCTTTAAATTTTAGTATATTTTAAGTTTGACAAAATCAGATTCAGTTGAATCAGACACAATATGTAGTGGTGTCGAAAATATTTAGGACACTATATATTGATTTTGAGGTTTGAGTTATGGTAACTTTAGGGTACTCTTTTAAAACAGATAGATTTACTCTATCTGACAGAATACTTACACACATTAATTAGATAATTGAATTTAGAAGGAGTTGTAACAATGTCTGTTGCTCTAGGACAAAAAATGAAATTGAACATTGAACGTTTAAACAAGGACATCCGTCTCTTTCCTCAGGTTCACCCAGTAACCTCAGATATGAAAATGACCCACAAAGGTGTTTCCCGCTTGGTTATGCTAGATCGCTATACCTTCAAAGACACCGAGAAAGTGACACTCACAAACGGTGACTTCGTTGTCCTCACCATTAAGGAAGATCCCAAATTTCCTGCACGCGGCTTAGGCTACATCCTCGATATTGACTGGGAAAACAAGACAGCCAAGGTTTTAGTAGAGGAAGATTACAGAGGAGTGCTGGATGATCCGGAAGAATCGAGAACAGGCATTATTACAAAGCCTCTTGATGTAATCGAGAAGCCTTTGGAAATCTTCTATGAGCAAATCGCCAAGCGTAACGCAACAGGCCTTGCATCGGTTGAGAAGACCGAAGAAAAGAGAAAAGAATGGTTTGAGAAGTTCTATCAGGAATTGAAAAACCTGAATTTCATTCCGGCTGGCCGCGTGCTGTATGGAGCTGGTGCTGACACAGATGTTACGTATTTCAACTGCTATGTAATGCCATTCGTGCAGGATTCCCGTGAAGGAATCTCCGAGCACCGCAAGCAGGTAATGGAGATCATGAGCCGCGGCGGCGGAGTAGGGACAAACGGTTCAACTCTGAGACCTCGCAATACACTGGCCAAAGGTGTAAACGGCAAATCCTCCGGTTCGGTTTCCTGGCTGGATGATATTGCGAAGCTTACACACCTGGTGGAGCAGGGGGGATCCCGCAGAGGTGCGCAGATGATTATGCTATCCGATTGGCATCCGGACATTATCGAATTCATCATCTCGAAAATGCAAAACCCGAGAATTTTACGCTTCCTTCTTGAAAATACAAATGATGAAACAATAAAAAAATATGCTAAAGAAAAACTGAAATTTACTCCATTTAATGAACAGGAAATTGCCATGTACCAGGGCATTATTAATTATAAAAGCATTCCAGGCTATGGCGGCTTCAGTGAAAACATCATAAAAGATGCTGAGGAGAAGCTGGCGGCTGGCGGTACTTATAGTGTTCATAACTCTGAGTTCCTTACAGGAGCAAACATTTCAGTCTGCCTCACGAAAGAATTTATGGATGCGGTTGAAAATGATGGAGAATATGAGCTTCGTTTCCCTGATGTTGAATCCTATGATGCCGAAACGATGAAAACATACAACGAAGAATGGCATAAAGTCGGTGATGTCAGAGATTGGGCAAAACTAGGCTATAAAGTCCGCGTTCACCGTAAAATTAAAGCGAAAGAGCTTTGGAACCTGATTAACATCTGTGCAACATACTCAGCTGAACCAGGCATCTTCTTTATCGATAACGCAAACGACATGACGAATGCACAGGCATACGGACAAAGGGTTGTAGCTACAAACCCATGTGGCGAGCAGCCTCTGGCGCCAAATTCTGTATGCAACCTTGCAGCAGTAAATCTTGCAGAAATGGCAGATAAAGAAAATAAAACTGTTAATTTTGAAAAGCTGAAGCGTACTGTTGAAGTAGGTGTACGGATGCAGGACAATGTAATAGATGCTACACCATACTTCCTTGAAGAGAACAAAAAGCAGGCATTAGGCGAGCGGCGAGTTGGTCTTGGCGTTATGGGGCTTCATGATTTGCTCATCTATTGTGAAACAGAATATGGCTCTGAAGAAGGCAACGTGCTGATTGATAAAGTCTTTGAGACCATTGCTACATCAGCATACAAAGCTTCTGTAAAGCTTGCGGAGGAAAAAGGAAGCTTCCCGTTCTTAACAGGTGAAAATCCTGAAGAAACAAATCGCCTGCGCAAAGCTTTTACCGAAACAGGCTTCATGCAGAAAATGCCTGAGGATATCCGTGCTTCTATTTTAGAAAGCGGAATCCGCAATTCACATCTTCTAACCGTTGCTCCTACGGGATCCACAGGGACCATGGTTGGTGTTTCTACAGGCCTTGAACCATATTTCTCCTTCTCATACTTCAGAAGCGGCCGCTTAGGCAAGTTCATTGAAGTGAAGGCAGATATTGTTCAGGAATATTTAGACCGCAATCCGGATGCAGATCCTGAAAATCTGCCTGAGTGGTTTATCGCAGCGATGGATCTTGCTCCAGAAGCGCACGCAGATGTTCAATGTGTGATTCAGCGCTGGATCGACAGCTCGATTAGTAAAACTGTCAACGCACCGAAAGGCTACAGTGTTGAACAGGTTGAAAAGGTGTATGAACGCTTATACCGCGGCGGTGCAAAGGGAGGAACAGTATATGTGGACGGATCACGCGATTCTCAAGTATTGACGCTGAAAGCTGAAGAGAACAGCTTTGATGGTAATGACACAGTCAAAAAAGAAAAATCAAAGCAGCATGTTGTGCTGGTTGATACAATCAGTGACCTTCGTTCCACCGATGTAACAATCGGTTCAGAAGTAGGCAATACATGCCCGGTATGCCGCAAAGGAAAAGTCAAAGAAATCGGCGGCTGCAATACTTGCACAAACTGTAATGCACAGCTGAAATGCGGTTTATAAAAATAAATAAAACGAATGAGAGAAGATGGAAATAATTGTTCCATCTTCTTTTTTTGCTTTTGATTATTTGGCTCATACTACAGTCATAGGGTTCAGCCGAGATTATATAACGGCAGGACAAATTGACAAAGAGAGGTTAATTCAATGAAGCCATTTATCCCGCAGCTCGTTTATATAGAGCCTCAAGCTCTTGAGTATCCATTAGGAAGAGAACTAAAGGGAAAATTCGAGAAAATGAATATAGAAATCAGGGAAACAACTTCACATAATCAGGTGAGGAATATTCCTGGCGATAATGAATTGCAGAAATACCGCAATGCGAAATCCACTTTAGTAGTAGGAATCAGACGGACTCTGAAATTTGATACATCCAAGCCCTCTGCAGAATACGCCATCCCCCTTGCTACTGGCTGCATGGGGCACTGCCATTATTGCTACTTGCAAACCACCCTTGGCAGCAAGCCGTATATCCGGACGTATGTAAACCTTGAAGAAATTTTTGATCAGGCCTCTAAATATATGGAAGAGCGGAAGCCAGAGCTGACACGCTTTGAAGCAGCGTGTACTTCCGATATAGTAGGGATTGATCACCTGACCCATTCACTGAAGAAAACGATTGAATTTATCGGTCAGACTGAATACGGCCAGCTTCGGTTTGTCACCAAGTACCATCATGTCGATCATTTGCTGGATGCAAAACATAATGGCAAAACCCGGTTCCGATTTAGTGTCAATTCCCGCTACGTAATAAAAAACTTTGAGCCGGGTACTTCCTCTTTTGATGACCGGCTTGAAGCTGCCCGAAAAGTAGCCAATGCCGGCTATCCGCTTGGCTTTATCGTAGCACCCATTTATATGCACGATGATTGGCGTGAAGGCTACCATGAACTGTTTCAAAGGTTAAGCAGTTCACTCGATGGCATCAATCTGAATGGCTTAACTTTCGAATTAATCCAGCATAGATTTACGAAACCGGCAAAAAAAGTAATTGAAAAACGCTACCCAAAAACAAAACTTGAAATGGATGAAGAAAAGCGAAAATATAAGTGGGGAAGATATGGTATAGGCAAGTATGTTTATCCGACAGATGAAGCAAAGAATCTGGAACATACAATCAGGGAGTATATTCATTCCTATTTTCCAGAGGCAGAAGTGCAATATTTTACTTAATTATGAAATTTTGCTTGTCAGACGTACTAATTTAAAAAGCTCCTGATTAAAGATGTATAAGTAAAGGTTCCTCTATGAGCAAGTACATCGACAGGAGTGGCTTACATGTATATAGATGGTGTTTTTTCAGGAGGGGGCATCAAAGGATTTGCCTTAATCGGCGCATATGAAGCAGTTCATAAAAGAGGATTTCGCTTCAAGCGGGTTGCTGGCACTAGTGCAGGATCCATTGTGGCTGCGTTAATAGCTGCTAATTATACAAGTGAGGAAATATATCGGCTCGTCGATGAATTTGAACTCAAAAAGCTTCTTGATGAAAGAACAACATTTATCCCCTTTGCAGTCGGAAAATGGCTTAATCTATATTGGCATCTGGGACTATATAAAGGATCTGAGCTCGAAAGCTGGATGACTCAGAAATTAGGAGACAGGGGGATCAGAACATTTTCAGATCTGCCGCCTCAATCGCTTAGAGTCATAGCGTCAGACCTGACAAATGGAAGATTGGTTGTACTGCCAGATGATCTTGTGCATTATGGCATAGATCCAGCTTCATTTCCGGTAGCAAAAGCGATCAGGATGAGCTGCAGCCTCCCGTATTTTTTTGAGCCGGTCAAGCTGAATGGCTACAGCAGTACAAGTGTCATCGTGGATGGCGGGGTTTTAAGTAATTTCCCAATGTGGCTTTTTGATAAGGAAAATGTAAAAAAAACCAGGCCTGTGCTCGGGATAAAGTTAAGTCATAACTTAAGCGAACGGCCCCCGAACAAAATCGATAACGCCATACAAATGTATGCGGCGCTTTTTGAAACGATGAAGGACGCGCATGATGCAAGATACATCTCGAGAAAACATGCACAAAATATTATTTTCATTCCGACCGACGGTGTACTGACTGCGGAATTTAATATAACCGAGCAGAAGAAAAAAGATCTTCTGGAGCATGGCAGGCAATGTGCGGAAAAGTTTTTTTCATCATGGAGCTACTAATTAGAAAACTCAACAAAAAAATCGAGCCCGGATTAAAGGGAGGCTCGATTTTTCTTTTTGCCTTTTTTGCCTTCTATGACTGTCAAATGTGGAGAAGACTTTTTCTTGGATTTTTTAATGGAAGTAATGGAACCGACAGATCCCTTTCTGCCATTGGCAGAACCCGATTCTTTATTATTAAAGCGTCTTTTTGATTTTTTGGCTGCCTTTATAAAAGCTCGCTGCTCTCGCTTAGAGGGATTAGATCTGTTAAAGCGCTGAAAAAGAAAGTATACAACAGCTCCAATGATGACAATGACAGCTATTCTCTCCAAAAAACCGGCAGGATTTGAGATCAGGCTGACGGCAACTCCGATAACAGCCAGAATTATAAGACCGGAGACAATATAAAATGTAAATGGTTTTTTCAAGAAAGCCACCTCCCTAAAAGCATGATGAGCAATTTTATAAGCTTTTAAACTCTATAAGATAAAGTTTATCGAAATAATGATGAAATCTGACTTTATTTTTTAACTTTCCTATTTCTTTACAATTTAAACAGTAGATCATTAACTTTTAATAAGTGACAGTAATATTTTCCAGATAATCATGAAAATGCTTTTACTTAAATTTATGCTGTGGACCTCAGTCCCGGAACTCGCATAACCGGAAAATCACAAAATTAAAGAGCTTCATCCTTAATTATTTTATTCGACTTAAAATCTCATAAAACCTTTATATAACAGGAAAATATATAAAAAATATGAACAGTTTATGCTGCAGAAATTATTCCGGCCGCTTTTATTTAAAATAGGATGCAATGGAATAATTGTGTGTGGACATAATAGGAAAAGGAGGTGGCGCAAAGTGGCAGAAGAAAAAGAGCGCTTGGAACAGGATCAAAGGGAAAAACCAATGTCTTTTATGACAATGGTGGTCATTACCGGACTGGTTGGGGGCATTCTTTGGAGCGGACTGGCCTATCTTGCTTATGTGTTTAATTTCACGGAAATTCGCCCTAATGTCATTCTCGAGCCCTGGACGATTGGAGCCTGGAAAGAGGGATGGCTTGGGACACTGATCTCAATTTTCCTGATTGGGGGAATATCTATTATAGCTGCCCTGATCTATTATGCAGCGCTGCGGAAATTTCAAAGTATTTTCGTGGGTGCTGGCTATGGAGTTGCCCTTTTTTTACTGGTGTTCTTTATACTCAATCCAATCTTCCCTGGAATCAGCCCGTTTTGGGATCTTGAGCGAAATACGATTATTACATCACTTTGTTTCTATATTTTATTTGGTGTATTTGTAGGGTATTCCATTTCATATGAAGCTCAAGAACTGAAAGGCAAAACTGAAGATGAAAAAAAGGCCCGCACAGATCCGGACTTAACCTGATGAAAATATACTCAATATTCGAGCGGTGATAATGAAAATAATGCGAAAAGCGCTATACATCAGAACTGTAAGAAATTTTGCTTTATGATAGAATGTTCATAAGTGGGCATTCTTTTTCAGTGCTTTCATCAGGATGTTAAATAGAAGGAGAAGCCTGTAAGCAATTGTTAGAATAGGGGGTTGAATATGGGGAAAATACTCCTGTTAAATGGGCCGAATTTAAACCTGCTCGGCAAAAGGGAACCAGGTGTTTATGGAAAAGAAACACTGGGTCAGCTGGAGCAAAATATGAAGGCATTGGGCGCTTCATATAAGACAGAAGTAACCTGTTTTCAGTCAAATCACGAAGGTGAACTTATTGACAGGCTTCACCTTGCCAATGAAGATGGCACACAGGGTATAATTTTCAATCCCGGGGCATTTACTCATTATAGCTACGCATTAAGGGATGCTGTTGCAGGAATACAGGTTCCTGTGATCGAAGTACATATTTCAAATGTTCATACCAGGGAGGAATTCAGGCATATTTCTGTCATTGCACCCGCTGCAATGGGCCAGATAGTCGGCCTTGGCTTTAAAGGGTATGAACTGGCATTTTATGCATTAACGGATTTTGTCAAGGGGAGAGGATAATATGGAGAAAATACAAAAATTACGTGCACGCTTTACAGAGTCAGGGATAGATGGGATGCTGATTACCAGCAATTACAATCGCCGTTATATGACTGGTTTTACCGGTTCATCGGGCGTGGTTCTAGTCAGTGCGGATAAAGCACTCTTTATAACCGATTTTCGTTATACGGAACAGGCTGCTAAACAATGTGAAGGATATGAAATTGTAAAGCATACTGGTGCCATTACGGAAGAAGTCGCCAAACAGGCAGAACAGCTTGGGATTAAAAAGCTTGGTTTTGAAGAGAATCATGTAACCTTTTCATCCTATAAAGCCTATGAAAAAGCTGTTAACGCCGAGCTTGTCCCTGTTTCTGACACCATTGAAAAGTTACGCTTGATAAAGGACGATTCAGAGATTAAGATAATAAAGGTGGCAGCAGACATTGCAGATGCTGCGTTTAAACATATTCTTGATGTCATTCGGCCAGGTATTACGGAGCTGGAAGTTTCGAATGAATTAGAATTCTTTATGAGAAAAGCGGGTGCAGATTCATCATCGTTTGACATTATCGTAGCATCAGGGTACCGTTCTGCTCTTCCGCATGGAGTTGCCAGTGATAAGGTTATTGAAAAAGGCGATTTTGTCACTTTGGACTTCGGTGCTTATTATAAGGGGTATGTTTCAGATATTACCCGCACAGTTGCTGTTGGGGAACCGGAAGATAAGCTGAAAGAAATCTATACCATTGTGCAGGAAGCCCAGGAGCGGGGAATGGAAGGCATTAAACCTGGAATGAGCGGCAAAGAAGCAGACGCCTTAACTCGTGATTATATTGCTGGTAAAGGCTATGGCGAATATTTTGGCCATTCTACCGGACACGGGATCGGCCTTGAAGTGCATGAAGGGCCTGCTTTATCATTTAAGTCAGATGTTATCCTTGAACCTGGAATGATTGTAACGGTGGAGCCTGGCATTTACATACCGGGACTTGGCGGTGTCCGCATTGAGGATGATACAGTCATAACAAATGATCATAATGAAACGCTTACTCATTCTACTAAAGAATTAATTATTCTTTAATTGTACACATTAGGAGGACAAACTTATGATTTCAGTAAACGATTTTCGTACGGGATTAACGATTGAAGTTGATAACGGTATTTGGCGCGTAATGGATTTTCAGCACGTTAAACCAGGAAAAGGAGCGGCTTTTGTACGTTCCAAATTGCGCAACCTTCGCACAGGCGCCATTCAGGAAAAAACCTTCCGTGCAGGTGAAAAAGTAGGGAAAGCTCAGATCGATAACCGTAAAATGCAGTACCTTTATGCAAATGGGGATCAGCATGTTTTCATGGACAATGAGTCTTATGAGCAAATCGAGCTGCCTGCATCATCAATTGAGTATGAATTAAAGTTTTTAAAAGAAAACATGGAAGTTGCTATTATGCTTTATCATGGAGAGTCTCTTGGAATCGAGCTTCCTAACTCTGTTGAGCTTACAGTAACGGAAACAGAACCAGGTATTAAAGGGGATACTGCATCCGGCGGAACAAAGCCTGCAACAGTTGAAACCGGCCTGATAGTGCAAGTTCCTTTCTTTGTTAACGAAGGGGATAAACTGATCGTCAATACAACTGATGGTTCATACGTATCGCGTGCATAGTTTGAAAAAAATCCCGAGAAATCGGGATTTTTTTTATCCTTTATACTTCCTGCCTTCAGCGCCGGGGGATACGTCAGTGTCATTGCGATTATTATAATCAGGATCAGATGTGGGAGGTGTTCTGTTATCGCGGGTTCCGTCCAGATAAGCCCTGTCGCCTTTTTTCTGATTTTTTAAAAATTCATCTAAATTTTCATTCATCAAATAACCTCTTTTCTATAAAATTGCTCAATGTCACCTTAATAGTATTTGCTTCTTCACTGCGATTATAAGCCGAAGATTTCCTAGCTGTAGTATATGAACTCTGCCGTGATGAGGCTTTGGATTTCTATTGTTCCCGGCTGGATAGGTGTGCTGACGGCACTTTTAACAAAAGTGGAGGACTCAAAAGAAACAGGCTGCACCAGACCTAAAGTTCCTTCAGAAACGGATACTGGGGTACTGATTAATTGGACTCTTAGTGAAGAAGCAATGGTTTCTGCCTTTCTAAAAGCATCCAATACAGCCAAGCTTAGTGCCTTCTGATACAATTCCTGCCGGTTTTCTGTTTCAAAAGTAATTCCTCTAACAGTATTTGCACCGCTGTCTACTGCTGTATCTACTACAAGTCCTGTATTTTCAATCTCATTGACTGTAATGTCCAATATATGCTCAACCTTGTAACCGCGGAAAATTTGCTTGCCATCCACAAAATCATACTGCGGAAAAATGGAGAAGTCTGATGTTTGAATTTGTTTATCTGTTATTCCAATGGCATTAAGAGCCTTTTTGACATTTGAAATGGCAGCAGCATTCTGCTCCTGTGCTTTCTGAAGCTCCTGGTCTTCTGTTAAAACTCCCAGCTTTATATTAGCCTGATCTGGCTGTACAGCTATCTTTCCTTCACCTGAAACCCTTATAGTATTTGGCTTGGATCTTTCATGGCTTCCATTGTGCACAGTATTGCGGACAAATGGCTGATAATAATACATAAATTTCGCACCCGCTTTCATGAATGTATCTTTCTAGAATTACGCGGGAGAAAGAAAGAAAATGCGCATAATATTAATGCCAGCTGTAATTCATCAGTCCGGCAATTTTTTTTGGTATATCCGTATTTTCCAGCACTCCTGTAAAAGTTTCGCTCCCATTGCCATAAGCAAATAAAGGAATCATATTGCCTGTATGTCCGCCGGTCGAGCTGAGAGATCTTACTGTATCCGTTAAAATTCCCCCGTGATATTTCTCAGCAATCAGGCTTCCTATTTCCCATGCTGCTAAATATTGAGGATAAACCTTGCTGTCTGTGTTCATTAGCTTCCCATTAAACGCTTCAATCTCCTGCTGGTTTAAATCAATATTCGCATACTTTTTTAGAACACCCTTTACACTTTCAGATCGATAAATTCCCCTGTCTTCATCTCTTGCCAATTGGCTGACCATATACTGCGGTGTCGCCTTGATTTCCTTTAATTGCTGTATCTCCAGCGGCTCTGATGCTGATATTCCCATAGTCTCATGATCTGCGACAACCAAAACCAGTGTCTCTTTGTCCTTTTTTGCCCATTCAACTGCATATTTAACAGCTTCATCAAATTCAATGGTTTCTTTCCAGATGCTTGTAATATCACCTGCGTGTGATGCATGATCAATTCTTGCTCCTTCTGCCATGAGGAAAAATCCCTGTTCTCCTTTTGCGAGTACATCGATCGCTTTTTCAGTCATTTCTTTTAAGCTGGGTTCTTTGCTGTTCAGTAAAGGCCGGTCCAGTTTAAAACTCATATATCCGTCATTGAACAGGCCGAGCAGCTTTGAGCCTTTGGCATTCAGCAATTCTTCCCGATTCCCGGCAAAAGTATATCCATTTTGTTTAGCCTCTTTTATTAAATCCCTCCCGCTTTGCTTTTCCGGTGTGAAGTATGCTCTGCCGCCTCCCAGCAGCACATCCACCCCGAATTTCAGCTGCTGGCGTGCAATTTCCCCCTGTCCGGACCATCTGTTGGCAACACTTGCTGTAAAGGCTGCGGGTGTTGCATCTGTTACTGTATTGGTGGATATAACCCCTGCTTTTTTACCATTCTCCTTGAATAAATCAAGGATACTGTCTGCTTCCTTCCCATCCGGCGTAACTCCAATCATCTCATTATTTGTTTTTTTTCCAATTGCCAGTGCCGTACCGCCGGCAGCTGAGTCTGTCACAAAATTATTGGCAGATTCGGTATGCACCAATGCGGTGTGAGGCAGAGATTCCAGGAAAAGCCGCCCGTCCTTCCCGTATTCCAGTTTTCTTGCAATCTCAATCTGGCCAATTCCCATTCCATCGCCAATCATCAGAATGACATTTTTCGGTCCGTTTGTATTTCTCTGATGAGCTATTCCTTCTGCAGGTAAGAAACCAAGAACAATCAGGTGAAGAATAACCATGATGTAAATGCATTTTGCTTTCATAAATGGCACCAGCCTTTCTCTATGTTCCTTTTGAATTATTTTTTGAAGAAAGATATTTTTTTACTCAGGCAAAAGCTTGTACTAAATAAATGTGAAGCTTTCAAATCTAAGTCATATTGTTTTGCTGCAGGCATACATTTTAAATAATGAGAAGCTAGTCCGAAATCAGATTGAGAAATGGAGGAGCAGACTTGGAAACGATTATAGCCTTTTTGCCGAAAAAAATTGCCGAACAATTACAGAGAATCCCTCCGAAAATCTTAAAGGATCTGGAGGAAATCAGGGTCCGCATTTCGAGGCCGATTGAACTGACAGCAAGGGGAGTACCGCATTTTCTCCCTTATATAGTTGATTCAGAGGATGCCGTGCATTTACTGAATAAAATAAGCCATTTTTCGATTTACACACTCGAGGAAGAGCTGAAAAGAGGTTATATCACGATTGAGGGCGGCCATCGGGTTGGGCTTGCAGGAAAGGTTATTCTTGAGCAGGGCAAGGTTAAGGCGATCAGGGATATTTCCTCTTTTAACATTAGAATTGCCAGAGAGAAAGTTGGCATTGCCCAAACGCTGATACCGAGAATTTACAGGGGTGGATGGCTGCATACGATGATTATTGGGCCGCCGCAGACTGGTAAAACCACTTTGCTGCGCGATATCGCAAGAATCATTTCTTCTGGTGATCCAGATAGTGGCCTTCCTGCGAGTAAGGTTGGGATTGTGGATGAACGCTCCGAAATAGCAGGATGTGTGAATGGGATCCCCCAAATGACTTTTGGAAACAGGATTGATGTCCTTGATGCCTGTCCCAAAGCTGAGGGCATGATGATGATGATTCGTTCCATGAGCCCCGAGGTTCTCGTTGTCGATGAAATTGGCAGGCATGAAGATGCAGACGCCATAATGGAGGCAGTAAATGCCGGAATAAAGCTGATTATGACTACTCATGGAAATTCCCTGGAGGAAATTAAGAGGCGCCCGACTTTACAGGCCATACTTGAAATGGATGTTTTTCAGCGGTTTATTGAATTGAGCAGAAAAGATGGGCCAGGCAGCATTGACTGCATACGAAACACAGACGGTTCAAGATTTCAGCATCAAGCGGGCGTGATGTAAATGATGAAGCTTATTGGAGCAGTTTTGATCATCATTGCAACAACATGGGCAGGGTTTGAAGCTTCAAGGCACCTGACCGAACGGCCGCGCCAGCTTCGTCAGCTTAAATCGGCACTGCAGTCATTAGAGGCTGAAATTATGTATGGCCATACACCTCTTCATGAAGCAGCCAGACGGCTTTCTGACCAGCTTTCCAAGCCCTTATCCTGGTTCTTTGAATCCTTTGCAAAAAAACTGACCGATTCCGAAACGACAGTAAAGGACGCCTGGGAAGAAAGCTTGACGGAAATATGGAAAATGACCGCCTTTAAACAAGGGGAATTCGAGATCATGAAGCAATTTGGCGAAACACTTGGAAGACATGACCGTCTTTCTCAGCAAAAGCAGATCATGCTGACCCTCACCCACCTGGAACGTGAAGAAGCTGATGCACATGACAGACAAGTGAAATACGAGAGAATGGTCAAAAGTCTGGGGTTTTTATCCGGATTGCTCTTAATCATTTTACTAATGTAGGAAACGCCGGCTTGATTTGCCGGACGCTGATCAGAGCTTAGGGGGAGAAAAGATGGGCTTAGAGGTAGATATCATATTCAAGATAGCGGGTGTGGGAATTGTTGTAGCCTTTTTGCATACTATTCTGGATCAGGTGGGCAAAAAAGAATACGCCCAATGGGTAACGCTTTTCGGATTTATTTATATCTTATTTATGGTTGCTTCCATTGTAGATAACCTTTTTCAAAAAATTAAATCAGTCTTCTTGTTTCAGGGATAAAAGGGGGGCTCAGCCATTGAAATTCTCCAGATAGTCGGATTTTCGCTTGTTGCCACGTTCCTGGCGCTGATTGTTAAGGAGCAAAAGCCGAATTTTGCCTTTTTGCTGATTGTTTTTGTCGGCTGTGCCATCTTTCTCTTTCTGGTCGACCAAATCTATGCCATTATCCATATGATTGAAAAGATTGCCGTCAATGCAAAGGTGAATATCGTCTATGTAGAAACCATTTTAAAGATAATTGGAATAGCCTATATTGCTGAATTTGCTGCCCAAATTACCAAAGATGCAGGACAGGGAGCCATTGCAGCAAAAATAGAAATGGGCGGGAAAATACTTATTCTTGCCATGGCCATTCCAATCCTTACTGTATTAATCGAAACCATTATTCGCATGATTCCGAGCTAGCCGGCTGCCTGCTGAAACGAAAGGCAGCCCGACTGGACAAGCTCATATTGCTGGAATTAGAGAGGGTCCTTTAAAAGAGGTGAAAAAATGAAGCAAAGGATGCAGAAAATTTTAGGATTCAGTTTACTTCTATTCTTTTTCCTGGCACCAATTGTACAAGCCTCACCTAAGACCGGCGAAGCAGAAGAAACGATTTCCCCTCAGGATTTAATTGAATCCCAGGTGGATAAGTTAGATCTTAATGAATTAAAGGGATTTTGGGAAGAAATCACAACAGAGTATGGAGGGTTTTTGCCCGAGAGCCAAAAGGGAAGTCTCTATGAATTCATAAAGGGAGAAAAGGAATTTTCATTAAAAGAGTGGGCTGGCGGCGCGATGAAGTTTATATTCCATGAGTTTATAGTCAACGGGAAACTGCTTGGAACTCTGATATTGCTGACGGTATTCAGCATGTTCCTGCAGTCGCTGCAGAATTCATTTGAAAAAAGCAATGTCAGTAAAGCAGCCTATTCAATCGTCTTCATGGTGTTGATTATTATCGCGCTGAATAGCTTCCATGTAGCGATCACATACACGGAGGAAACCATTTCAACCATGGTGTCATTCATAATGGCTCTCATACCGCTGCTGCTTGCGCTGATTGCTTCTTCCGGGGGGTTGGTATCTGCAGCGTTTTTCCACCCGGTTATCCTATTTTTGATGAATGTCAGCGGAGTATTTATCCAGTATGTCATTCTTCCGCTTATATTTTTATCAGCCCTGTTAAGCATTGTCAGCACATTGTCAGAACACTATAAGGTAACTCAGCTTGCCAATCTGCTCCGGAACTGGAGCATTGGACTTCTTGGGATGTTCCTGACGGTCTTTCTCGGAGTTATTTCAGTTCAGGGAGCATCTGCAGCGGTTACCGATGGAATTACCATCCGTACAGCAAAGTTTATTACGGGGAATTTTATTCCGGTCATTGGAAGGATGTTTACAGATGCAACAGATACCGTAATCAGTGCATCGGTGCTTTTGAAGAATACTGTCGGGATAGCAGGAGTAGCCATTCTCCTTATTATTGCAGCTTTTCCTGCAATCAAAATTTTAATGATTGCGTTTATATATAAATTTGCGGCAGCGATTTTGCAGCCGCTGGGAGGAGGGCCGATCATATCCTGCCTGGATATAATCAGCAAGAGCATCATCTATGTTTTTGCAGCTCTGGCCATTGTCTCCCTGATGTTTTTCCTTAGCATTACGGTTATTATAGCGGCCGGCAATTTGACCATGATGGTCAGGTAGGGAGGGAATGAAGTGGATTTCATAAAAGAATGGGTAACCAACATCATATTATTTGTTCTGCTTGCCACTGTCATAGATATGCTCCTCCCCAGCTCCAAGCTTCAGAAATATACAAAAATGGTGACAGGGCTGCTATTAATAGCGATTATTCTTACACCGATTTTGAGAATTATATCAAGTGATTTTGAAGAAGCTCTTGTTTCCGTGCCGGTTTTTGAGGCTTCAGGAGAAAAAAATATGGAAAATTTAATAGAAATGAAGAAAAAAGAAATACAAGCCTCAAGTGATGCATATATTTTAGAACAAATGGCTGTCCACATGAAACAGGACGCAGAAGAGGAGTTGATGGAACAGTACGGTCTGGAAATTGCTAACATTGATATTTTAGTAGATGAAAGCAGTGATCAAGCCTTCCCGGATAACCTGCAAAAGGTCATGATCCAACTCAAAGCAGAAGATGCAGAAGCTGAAGCTGTAGAAGTGGTTAAAACAGTGGAAATCAATGCCGGGAAACCTCTTCCATCCAGCGGGCCCGAACATGAAGATGCAGGAAGAATTGCTTCTCTTCTCGCACAAAAATGGAATGTAGACGCAAACTCAATCGAAGTTCTGGTAGAAGGGGGGAATATGGATAGGGATGGATAATGAAAAAGGTCCTTTCACATGGTTAAAGAAGATAATTTCCAAGGATGGACAGTCTGATAAGAAGCCCGGAAAATTCCACTATTTGCTGCTTGTTCTCCTATTTGGAGCAGCGATCATGCTGATCAGCAATACGCTGTTTCAAGAAGACGGTTCCACCGGTGATTTGCCCGTATTTAAAAATGGGGAAGAAGTGAAGCAGGAGGAAGAAGTGCCAGTCTTCGGCCAGCAGAAATCCGGGGGAAATGACACCATCGCCAATTATGAAAAGGCATATGAAGCCCAAATAAAAGAGGCGCTTGATGCAATCGTAGGGGTGGAAGATGCCACTGTTGTGGTGAATGTCGATGCCACAGAAAAGAAAGTCCTTGAAAAAAACAAAACAACCCAAACACAGAAAACCGATGAAACAGATCGGGAAGGCGGCAAAAGGAAGGTTGAGGATCAGTCACAGGAGGAACAGCTTGTGATTGTCCGAAATGGAGAAAAAGAGGTTCCCATTGTCATAGAAACCAAGAAACCTGAAATAAGGGGCGTGCTGGTTGTAGCAAAAGGGGCTGAAAATATACAAGTGAAAAAGTGGATTATTGAGGCAGTAACCAGAGCTCTGGATGTTCCAAGCCATAGAGTATCCGTAATGCCTAAAAAAACCAAGGGGGAATAATAGATGCTTTTAAAGAAACAAACGGTCTGGCTATTAACAATGCTGAGTTTAGTGGTTGTATTATCGGTTTATTATGTAACATCACCGGAGCAAAAAGGCAGTGACCTTGCCGGTATGGAAGAAAAGGCACAGGGTGAAATGGACTCAGTTGAGAGTGAAGATGGCAAAGCGATCATTACAAACACTGCCAGTGATGAAATGTTTGAAAATCTCCGCCTTCAGCTTGATGACGAGCGTAGCCGCATGAAGGAAGACCTGCAGGAGGTCCTTGGTCAAACTGATCTTCCTGCAGAAGAAAGAATGAAGGCAAAAGATCAAATTGATGAATTAAATGAAATTGCGCAAAAGGAAGCGATGCTTGAAACTTTAATCAGAGCGATGGATTATGAAGATGTGCTTGTCCGTGCTGATGGCAAGAAGGTCCAAATTACGGTTAAGGCAAAAGATCATTCAGCTTCAGCTGCAAACAACATCATCCAGGAAGTAAGAAACGAAATTGGAAAGCTTGAAGCAGTGGCTGTTGAATTCCAGGTTGAAAAATAAAATTGTAATGGGAGCCTGCAACAATTTTAGGGCTCTCTTTTTTATTTTAGTCTGTTTTTGCAAGGTTTGTTGTACTTTGTGTAAATATACTGAGTT